>PWNM01000398.1 GCA_003557825.1 Candidatus Hydrogenedentota bacterium
GCGATGCCAGTCATGCCTAGCAGAATCGCGGCCATTGTAAACTCAGCCTGATGTTGACGCCGGGCAAAATACCATCCACTGTCTCGGGCCAATTCGCGGCCCATGCCTGTGAACGAAACCTGCAGATTAAGCTGTCGGTTGAGACTCAGGATGAACATAATGCCCGTCATACCCAGCCATAGGGCGGTTTCGGGTCGAATATGCGGTGTATGGCTATCTCGCATCCAGTAGACTCGGGCAATGTGCCCTGCAAAGACGGTGGCGATGACATAGAGAACGATCGCGAGCCAACCGGTATAAACATAAGCCCCGGCGTTTGGATGCCAATCCCCGTTGATCACACGGCCGACAAGAAGAAGACCGGCTAATAACGCCAGCATCTGGGCTGCAATGGCTTTTCCTCGCATATTTTTCCTTGGTGTGGCGGCCAGATAGGGGCCTAATCTACCATCAGGCCATGGGTATGATAATGAATATTCCCTTTATAGACAAATAGCTCGTAGCCTAACGGCGGTTGACATGGGGTTGCTGGTTCAGGCTAGACTAAACGTCATGTAAGTGCGGTATATCATGTTGCGCGAAAATGGAACCAGCGGCAAAAGCGCCGCCATGGGCATAATTTTGAAGATAAACACGATATAAAGGAGAGTATCCATGTCCGATGATCTCACCGATGCAATGCTGGACCTGATCGAGCGATTGGGCGAACTGGCCAAAGAAGACAGGATCCTGCGCCAACGTATTCGAAGTGTGGCCCGAGCCATCGTAGATATAGCCGATGAGCCCGACGAGGAGGAAGCTTCGGAACAAACGAACCGTGAATCCTCGGACAGCGAGGAACCGGTACCCTTTGAACTGCCCCAACGCCTTTATGGAAATTTGGGCGAAGACGTGGAGGAAAGGATTGATCACGGCGAAGGCGCGTTGACCAAGACTTTCACGGTAAGCTCCGATGAGCTACCGTTAATCGTTCAACGTTGTAGACTAAAGGCCGAGGGAGCCCGTTGGGCCATCGAGCGCGAAAAACTGCTTGACGAAGGAAAAGATTTTCGAACGGAAATCGAACCCCATGATCGGGCGATCATTGAACGAGCGAAAGAGCTTCCCGATTGTTTTCTATGGATGAACAATCCGAGCGTCCCTATCGCGGCCGATCCAAGGCTATTGGAGGATGTGGCAGGATGTTTTGATACCGTCGCATCGATCCTTGAGCTTCTTAGCACCATGATGGAGCAGGGCGACGGCGACTCCGAATATTTCCATCGTGGACTCGAGATTCTCGCCGAGGCTCAATCGGCCCTTCGTGCTTCGGTCGAGCGAGTGGACGCATTGCCTGATAAGGACCAACAACGGGTATTTACCTGGTTGCGTAACGCTACGGCTGAACGCAAAATCTACATTCCCCGGTTCATGCGCGCCGACGATAAGGCCGATCCCACCGAATGGCGCGAAATTGCCCAGCGGGTTGAGGATCATCGGGAGTACTACGGCGCAACACGAAGACGGACCCGTGACCGAAGATCACTTTTGAACCGAATCCAGTATCACGTGCAACGTGTGCTTACCCAACCTCATGGCGAGCATGAGCATGACTGGGAACGAGTAATGGAGGCCGTTGAGGAGCTTATTGAGGATGGC
This sequence comes from Candidatus Hydrogenedentota bacterium, assembly GCA_003557825.1. Classification (GTDB taxonomy): domain Bacteria; phylum Hydrogenedentota; class Hydrogenedentia; order Hydrogenedentales; family SLHB01; genus PWNM01. The sequence goes on from PWNM01000398.1 coordinate 1,639, forward strand.
ATGCCGCCATCGAGTCCCGAGTTACGGGGGTTGATCGTTCCAGTCATCGACCAGATTCCGGAAGAGCAAGCGTTGTCCGACAGTGTAAAACTGGTGCTTCGCGAGATTGATCGCTTCCTCTCCGAGCTGCCTGCCTCAAGCGAAACGGCCTATGCCGCTGTTCGCACCCCAGAAGTGGCTCAAGCCGGCGCGCTACTCGAAGGTAAGAGCGTGGTCATGATTGGCGGTAGTTGTCGACCGAGCGCGAAAGAGGCTATCGAACGAGCACTCAATCTTGAGGAGCTGATCTGGATCGAGACGACCGAGCATCAGTCCATTTCCGAATTCGAACCGTATATCGCAAAGCCCGAAGTCGCCATGGTTTTGCTGGCCATTCGCTGGTCGAGTCATTCCTATGGCGACGTAAAATCTTTTTGCGACCGATATGGCAAACCACTAGTACGGCTTCCCGGGGGATACAACCCCAATCAAGTGGCTGCCCAGATTCTCCGGCAATCAAGCGGACAGCTGAACGGCGGCACGTGAGCCAATAATCACTCCGGTTTGTCGATCTGATACTGCTTTATCTTTCGCCATAGGGTGGACCTGGATATCCCCAGTTTCCGTGCGACCTCCGTCTGGTTGCCATTGAGACGCTCCATGGCGGTGCGAATCAGCTGCGCCTCCATTTCCTCGATGGTGGGAATGTCATCTGCTGTCCGGTTGGGCAAAGCAAGACGGGGAGCGTCCGGGGTTCGGATTCTGTCGGGCAGGTCGTCCGCCTGGATCACGTCTCCTTCGCACATGATGACGGCATGAGCGATGATGCTTTCCAATTCGCGGATGTTTCCCGGATATGAGTAGTTGCGCAATAGTATGCGAGCTTCTTCATCGATGTTCTGAACGTTTTTATTGTATTGGGCGTTGTACCGGTCCAGGAACAGCCGGACCAATTTTGGGAGGGCCTCCATCCGTTCGCGCAATGGTGGAATGCGGATCTGGATAACGTTGAGGCGGAAATACAGGTCCTCGCGGAAGGCATTTTCCTGTACCGCCTGTTCAAGGTCGCGATGGGTCGCAGCGATAATGCGGACATCGACCCGGGTGGGAACGGATGAACCCACCCGTCGGATTTCCCCATTTTGTAGTACCCGCAATAGCTTTGCCTGGGTGATCAAGGCCATGTCACCGATTTCATCCAGAAAAATCGTACCGCCGTCTGCCTCTTCGAATAGCCCGCGTTTATCGGATTCCGCGCCAGTGAATGCCCCTTTCACATGGCCAAACATCTCGCTCTCCAAGAGGCCCTCGGGCAAGGCGGCGCAGTTTAGGGTGACAAATGCTTGCTCGTGTCGATTGCTAAGCTGATGGATAGCATGAGCAAGCAGTTCCTTCCCCGTTCCGCTTTCCCCCAGAAGCAACACGGTGCTATCCGTCGGCGCAACCTTGGTGACCTGTTCGAAGACACGGCGCATGGCAGGCGTTCCACCGATGAGGTCCTCGAAGGAAGCCCGCTCGAACTGCCGAACCGTCGCCTCCGTACCGAGTGTTCGAACGGCTTTTCCCACCACAAGGGCGACATCAGAAGGAGCACAACTCATTGGCAGATAGAAGAACGCTCCCTGACGGATACCTTCAATGGCACGTTCCATATGTCCCATATCAAACAGCAAGATGAGTTTGGCCTGATGGGCCCGCCGTCGCACAAAACTTACCAGATCCACATCGATTTCATCGCGTAGGGAAAGGTCCAGGACAACAACGTCCAGATTTCGGCGGGTCGCAAGTCGCAATACGCCTTTGGCATCATGACATATCTCGACGGTGTACCCGTCGCTTTCCAGGTACCGTTTCAATGTGGACGCATAGGCCACGTCGGCGGAGGCCACCAGTATTTGTGCTTTGGGTTCGCCCGGATCGTTTCGCATGAATTAACCGATTTCCTTGTGTTTCGAAATGATACATGCTCTTTCGTTTGGATAGGGCCCTTTTTCCTGAATGGCCTAAGTGACGATTTTACAGTGCATTGACATGAGATGCAAAAGCAGGAATCTTTTGTGGAGATAAAGGCGTATGTCGGAAAACAACGGGAGATACCGTGCTTGGCCTTCGAGCAGCATTGTAACGCTAGCGGTATGGGTTGTTTTAGAACACCAATGCTGCGGAGTGAGCAGAATGTTTCGTTTTACGGTTGAACCCGGCGGAATTGCAGGGGCGCTTCGCTCGGGCTTTCATAGGCGATGTCGGGCAGAAGCGCAAGATCCAATCCATAAATTCGATTAAGGACAATCCGAAACACATTTACCAGACTGATGGTGTCATAGGGGGCCGAGGAGCCGGGGAGATCGGACGGTAGGTACGTCATGACCATGCTCGCCAATCGGGCCCGGTGGCCACTAGCGTCCATGTCCGGAAGATCCATGCCCGGATCAAATCCGCGGGACGACACAATGACGATGACAGGCGGCTGAGAGGCGTTGGCCAATATACCTCGTGCCATCAGCTCGATGCGTTCATTGAGGTAATGAAGCTGATCGATGTAGGCATTGGCGTATTGGGTTTCGGATCCAATGAACGTCGTATCGCCGCCCATCGCCCCCGGACCAAACGGGCGTGCTCGCCCCCCGTGACGGTCAAACACAAAGGGGGCGGAGGGGATTAGCAGATGGGCCATAATAAAGCGGGGCGCGTCGCTGGGCTGCTGGGCAAGGTGTTCGAGTTGTTCAA
>PWNM01000190.1 GCA_003557825.1 Candidatus Hydrogenedentota bacterium
GACTTCAGCGAATTGGTGCCGGACCTGGTCACCTTTACTCGGGATGGTCAGGTGCTCAATGCCAAACGCGAGGAGATCGCCCGCAGCATCGTCGAGATGAATCGAGCATTGGGCGAGTAGCCACTCGTCAGTTCACGCTACTGCTCGTGGGAAGAAACCGGTAGTAGAGGTCATTCAGTGGCTGCGGATTCGGAGTCAAACGAGCCGGCGGGGTGACGCTGTGCATCGCGCCTCCAAAATGGTCTGATAAAACGGCCTTTCCTGTGTGCATGCTTGAGCAGCCCTGCACCTACGATGGAGCACACTATCACGGTCACGATGGACGCCTCGACGCCAAATTCACCGCCGGTCAGGAGGGTAGGACCCGTTAATGTGCCTTCGATAAGTCCCTGGAACTCGTGACCAGAAACGGGGACGCCAAAAACGCCGCCTTGGACGAAGTTCCAGGCAAAATGAACCCCCGTCACAAACCAGAGCCGCCGGGTTATAACATAGGCGCCGCCCAACAGCACCCCCGCTTCGATGGTTATGGCCGATGTGGTCAGCAACGTTGCGTTTGGATTGCCGCCGTGCATTAGGCCGAAGATCAGCGCAGTCAGTATTAGGGCCAGCCACGTCCCTAAGGACTCTTCGCTAATACGGAATAAAACGCCGCGGAAGAATACCTCTTCCACAAAACCAGCTAAGACCGAGCTGATGAAGACCGGCATAATCACCATCCAGGGGTTAAATCCTTCGACGGAGTAATAGCCCAAGGCCCATAGGAAACCGATTATTATAATGAACAGGGCCGCTCCCGTAAGGATGCCCCACGCTAACTCCAAGGTGGCCCCGGAAAAGGCCAGTTCTCCTGCGGACCGCCGCTCGATGATGTGCACAAAGGAGACATAGGCTCCGTAGGCGGCCATCAAAACGAGCACCATGGAAAGGAAGTCTTTGAGGTGGGAATTGTGGATCGGTACCAGCTCCGCCAACAACGAGGCCATAATGATTGCTACAATGAGCCACGCCGTCCCCACCATAATCCGTACCACCGGAACCCGAAGTATACGCAACAGGCAACCTGGTGAGGTATTATCTTCTTTGGGCGGTTTTTCGCTTGCCGAGGTATTATCATGGCGAGACAAAACGTCTGCCTGATTGTTACCTTGCATGTCTTATCCCCCACCATGCACTATGTAGACCAAAACCAATCGGGCATTCAGGCTAAGTCATGAAGACTTATTGTCCTCAACAGAACTATTGCGCCCGTCGGCCTGGGCGTTCCACTGACGCATGCCGCCCAATAAAACGGCGAGGTTGTCGAATCCTTCTGCGGCCAAAAGCTGGGCGGCATAACGGCTGCGTTCTTGGGTGCGACAGACGATCAGAATCTCCTGGTCGCGATAGGGTTCGAGCTCATCGATCCGGTCTGCTAATTCAGGCAACGGTACCAGGATGGAGCTTTCGATGTGTCCCAGAGGCCCTTCGTACTCCTGTTCCGACCGGACATCCAGTACGACCACCTCGTCGAGCAGGGATCGATCGATTACGTCATTCAACGTGTACTCGGTATAGGGCATGGTCTTGGAATCCTCCGCCGTGTCGAGGGGTTCAGGAATGCCGCCACAGGCGGCAAGAGAAATGACACAAAGGGCGGCGAAAAGATTCCCTCTGATACGGTGGGCGTGCATATTTGCGCCTTGATTATGTTTGCATGGACTCCATTGGAGGAGTCCATGCGTCACAATTCGAACGTAAAAACCTACAAAGCGGCTACTTGATCAAACGCAAGGCCCATGGATACCGGTACCATTCGCCGTTGTTGGCTTTGACTGCGCCGATGATACCGAAGATGATCTGAAGCAGCATCAAGATAGGAAACAACACAAGCCCAATACCAGCACAGCTCAGCGCCATGGCGACGACGTAGCCGATTGCGAGCGTGATCTGATAATTCAGCGCCTCCTTGCCCTGATCATCAACAAAGGGGCTTTCATCCTTTTTGATGAGCCAGACGATCAAGGGACCCAAAAAGCCAATTAATGCCCCCAGTAAGTGGGCCAACATGGCAAAGGTGCGTGCGTCTTTACTCGGCGGTTCGCCGCCGCCCATGGGCGCCTGCGGCTGCTCTTCCGGGCCCATTCCCCCCGCATCATTCATTTCATCCGTCATGGTCGTTCTCCTGTGTCCGGCTGTCCGGACGGTTCACTCCGCTGCATTGCCCCTCACACTCAAACGAGCTCCAGACAAAAGTGTGCATTCCCGGAAGGCATTTTGTCAAGAATCGTCGCGTTGTTCGTGTTCTTCCGATTCTTCCGGTACATACCGGGTCCAAACGGTAGTTCGGCCAAAAAGCGCTACGCCGATGAAGCCGCGAACGTGGAGTTCATCGTTGTCCCGGGTGATCCGACAGCTGTAGGTTCGACCGTTTTCGGGGTCGTAGATGGTCCCCCCGCTCCACCGGTTGCGTCCGTCATAGGTAAAGCCTTCGAGAACCTGCAGGCCAATGATGGGTTCGTCTCGTTTGTCGGGATCGGGGTTGTTCAGGTCCCGTTTCGGTTCGCCGGGGTAGGGCTCGTCTTCGGCATATTCCGGTTCGTCCAGCCAGACGATGGTTCCAACATACGCCTCGTCTTCTTCGCAATAGGTGATTTCGACCTTGGCCTGGTCGTCTTCGGTCAACCATAGGCCCAGAAGGGCATCGCCATCCGCCGCGGCTCCACCCGCCAGCGTCAGCAATCCGATCAGCATATGCGCCATGATACGATGCATGGGAATCGTCCTCCTTCGTTGCTATTCCAAATCGTTTAGAAATCGGATATAGGTTTCAATGGCCCGCTTGAACGTGGGCAGGTGCATCTTTTCGTTGGGACCGTGAAATCCGGCATCGGGCAACTCGAATCCAAGCAATACCGTGTCTACGCCGAGCAACTCTTTAAGCAGACCGACCACCGGGACCGTGCCGCCGTCCCGTCGCCAGGCCGGCTCGACCCCAAAGACCGCTTCGAGGGCTCGGGCGGCCGCTTTCATAGGCGGCGAATTGCGGCGGGTGATGGCCGCAGGCGCGCCGGCAAGCTGTAACAGCTCCCAGGTAACGGTGGAAGGCGCATGGGCTTCGAGGTAGGCGCGAAGCTGGTCCGCCACAGCATCGCTGGTCTGATGGGGCACGAGGCGCATCGAGATCTTGGCTTGGGCCTTGGCAGGCAAGACGGTCTTGGCCCCTTCGCCGGTGAAGCCGCCAATCAATCCGTTGACCTCGAGGGTGGGCCGTGCGCCGATGCGTTCGAGGATGGTGTAATCCGATTCGCCCCAAGCGGCGGGAGCGCCGGACAAGCGTTTCCATTCCGCCTCATCCATGGTCTTGCCGCGGGCCAATACGTCGCGCTCGTTGGCCTCCAACGGTAAAACTGCATCGTAAAATCCCGGTAGCGTAATGCGTCCATCGGCGTCGTGCATGCCCGCGATCAGCTCGCACAAGGCCTGCAACGGATTGTGGACCGCACCGCCGAAGATACCCGAGTGCAGGTCGCTTTGCGGTCCCCGCACTTCGAGGTCGAAATAGGCCAACCCTCGAAGGCCGTAGGTGATCGACGGCTGGTCGACGCCGTAGATCCCGGAATCGCAATTCAGCACAAAATCACAGCCTAGCCGATCCGCCTCGGCCTGGATAAACGCCCCCAGATTGGGCGAGCCGATCTCCTCTTCCCCTTCGATCAAGAATTTCAGATTGATGGGGTAGGTTCCGTGGGCGGCGCGGAGCGCTTCAAGGGCCGCGAGACAGGCGGCCAACTGGCCTTTCATGTCGGATGCGCCCCGGGCAACCATATCCTCGCGGCGGATAGTCGGTATGAAGGGATCCGTGTCCCACTCTTCGATGGGGTCCACAGGCTGAACGTCGTAGTGTCCGTAGATGAGCACCGTGGGTTTGCCCGGAGCGCCGAGCCATTCGGCATAGACCACGGGATGTCCCCCCGTAGGCAACACCGAGGCCTGGTCCATGCCCAGGGCAAGCAGCTGCTCGATCAACCATTCGGCCGCCCGGGTCATGTCCGACTCGTGCTCGGGTAAGGTAGAAATGCTGGGAATGGCGCAAAACCTCCGCATCAGCTCCACGGCGTTTTCATAATGTTGAACGGCGTGTTCACGTGCGCGATCCAATGGGGTTGTCATCGGTTCTCCTTCCAGTCCGTAGGTGATTGCTTTCGGGTTGCGTGCCCACTATACCATGACCCGCAGACACGCTTCCCCCGTTATCGGCGGGTGAACATGTAGCGCAAGCCCCATCCAAAGGCAGCCAGGCGAATGCGTTCCGGAATGCACCGCACCAGCGCCAGCTGCGCCCAGGCATCCAGGCCCACC
>PWNM01000556.1 GCA_003557825.1 Candidatus Hydrogenedentota bacterium
AGGCGTTGGCCGAAGAAGGTGTAGGTCTGTTGTTGCACGGTTCGATCCTCTTTAAAGTGTCACTATCACTATACCAGAAAAACCTGCTCCATGTCAATGCGAATAGTATAAAATACCAATCAAAACCCCGATTTAATGGCATTCTCTGAATTTGATTCTCTCGTCGCGACGTTCAGTGGCAGCCCGGCTTTCGCACACTGCCGGAGTCGCTCGCGTTCAAGGTTCGTCTTATCCCGCTTCCACCTTTGTATTGAAGGAGGTAAATCTATGCATACCCCACTATACACCACATGGGCGTGAGTGAAACGCTGACTCTACGTCGTTCTCACCCTAGCATTCTTGCGCAGATGACCGAAAAAGTCAAACGGATGCTTCCAGCTTTCGTTCGGCTTGCGATCTATTCGCAGTCCACACATATGCTAGACAGAGTTATCCTGTCGGTTCCCCCCGATTGGAACGGACAAGTACTAGCTTACGGCATGGGAGTAATGAGCATCAAATCGCAGTCGAGACCTTGACCATCCAAAGCCGGACGCAAATACTGCACTCGACGCAATGTGACAAGGCTATCGCGTGAATGGATCTCATAGAGCAGTTCAACGAGTTGTTCGAGGCTGACGCCGCTGAGGGAGATCCGAACGGCGGAGGCGCCGGCCATTTCGTTGGGCTGACTGGTGATTTCGGCATGTCTGGCAAGCTGGTTGGTCTGTATGGAGCGGTTTACCGCATTCCACAAGCTGTAATTCGAACCACGCGCCGCCAAAAGCTGCTCGACTCGCTCCCGTTCTCGTTCGAGTTCCTGAACTTCCCGATGAATACGCCGCGCTTGCTCGAGCTGCGACCGCGCCGCCATCAACTGCGCCCGAGAGGTTTCATATTGGTCGAGGGCGGGACGCATTCCAAAATAGCCGATGGCCAGGATGATCGCGGCAAAGCCGATGCTCAGCACGATACGTTCTCGTTTCTCAAGGCTTTTCCACCAGTTCATTATGTTCATGTCTCCGGCACAGCGTGCACTGGTTATAACATCCCAAGAACCGTAAAGGTGGTCTCGGCGCCACGGGTGCTCACGGTCGGTTCACTATCAATTTCGATCAAGTCCGATTCCCGAAGCTGTTGGATTTGTTCCGTAAATGCTCCGGAATCCTTTAGTTCGCCCACAATCGTCACTTGTTGCCGGGCCGAACGGGTTCCCGGACGGACAATGAGATCCGTTATCTGAACCTTTTCGGAATCGAAGACCTGACTGATTTCGTTGAGTACATCCAGCAGGGTAGGCCGAACCAGTAGCTCAGGATTGAATCGGCGTCCAATCCGGTCGGAATCTTGATGATCCTGCCGCATCATGGCAAAGGCACGAAGTCCTCCGGGGTCATTCGCGGGCCGACCGCCCTGCACGTTTTGGGAATCTGGGAAAGTCTCCGTGTAAAGCTCCCAAATCTCATCGCCAATCCGCTCGATTTCGGCCACGTTATGCCGATGGTCAATGACGCAATAAACACCGTATCCCACCAGCAGCAGGAATGCCAAGCAAACGGAAAAAACGCCATGCAAAGCTACAGAGCGCCACGCTTGCGGGTGGGCTAGTTCGCCTTTTCGGAAATTATAGGCAACTGCTCCGCCGGTCGCTCCTACAGCGGCGCCTATGGCGGCATGCCAGGGACGGGTGTCCTCTCCGCCATTTTCGGATTTTCCTTTACGGCCCGCTGCGCATCGCAGAGCATCTCCGAGGTCGGCAAAAGCAACCGGCAACGATAGGCCATCTTCCAGAGCCGTGCGAATCGCCGGGTCAACGTCTACCCCCGTCACCGTCAACGATTCAAGTGAGGTTTCTTGCTTCCCCGAAGCCAGGAAGGCCCGGATGGAATTAGATACTTCCCGCGCCACGGCCGAAGGATTTTCACCGAGCGTCTCGGTGGTGACATCCAGATGCCGAAACATGGTCAGCGTGGTCCCATTGAAAAATGTCAGGACGGAACCATCGGGACGCACGTGGAGCGCGCCATGAAGACCTTTCGGAGCATGACCGCTGCACAGCCAAAGAGCCGCCAAGCCGGCTGCATCGATGCTGATCCCTTCGACATCCACTTCGGCGGCTTCGAGCACCGCAAGCCGCTCGGAAAGCATCTCCTTGCGCATGCCGACGACAAGCACTTCCGTGGCGCCGTCGTGTTCGCGGATGGGACTATGGTCAACGACCAGATCCTCAATGGGAAATGCCAGATGCGGCTCGAGTTCGTATTGCACCGCAGCGGCCACTTTTCGGCTTCCTCGAAATGGCACACTGAGCGTCCGGACCACGCCATAGCGGCTGTCGGCGCAGAGGACATAGGCATTGGGTTGCGATTTAAGGGCGCCGGCCACTTCCCGGACGGCAGCGACGCGTGCTTCAAACTGCTCCTCTTCGGTGTCATATTGCGCTACTCGGCGCTCGAGTTGCAGCACGGTCGGTTTTTGAGAACCAGTCTTCACAAGGGCTACGCGCACCTCATCGCCGTCGAGTTCAAACACGGCCACCCGTGCGGATAGCTTCATAGCAATTCCCTCCAGTCTAGTATGCGAAACGATCCGCCGCCCGAGCCCGGTTGACGCCGCGCAAAGACCTCGATTCGGACCTTGGCTCCGTGCACCATTCCGTCGCCCCGCAATCGAAATACCCGAGTCTGGGTAATAAAGAGATTGGAGCCTTGGCCGGTTGAATCATCACCGCGGGGGTCGATCACGCCGCGAGCGCGCAAGTCGTCCTCGTTTTCAAATGGCAATTCTTCCCGGGACTGCACAATCACGTCGGCCAATCCCGGTTGTCCCAGTGCATCGGCAATGGCCACCAGCAGTTCGGGATGGGCCGTATTAGCATTGATCCGACCGCGGCGATGGCCATGGACCGTGAGTAATTCGGTCAAGGGGACCTGCCCCAGCTCCGGGTCGCCAAAATACAACTCCGGAGTAATGCCCCGAATCATCAGCAGTTCTTCGATGGAGTCCATGGGGCCGTTTTTACTTGAATACGGAGTGTCCAACGATTCGTAGAACTCGGAGCTAGCCCCATTGGGTCGGGCGTCGTCGTAGGGGTCAAGCCAATCGAGGATCGCATCGACCGGATCCTCTTCAACGCCGCGGTCCGCAAAGAGGATGCGCAGCGCATATTCCAAAACCTCGTTGGTTTCGCCTTCGGGGCTTATAATCAAGGCATTTAAGTTGAGTTTGCCGAATTCGTCGGCAATACTGCACCGCATAACCCCGCTGTTAATCGATGTGACAGGCACACCCTCGGCCCAAATATCGGTGAAGGCGTCAAACGGCTCCAGGCCACTCTCGGCGCTATCGATCAGGTCCTGCTGCAACACGCCCATACCCATGGCGATGGCGGATTTTGCGGCGACTCGCGCGCCCAGCGTATCCACATGGTTCTGAACAAAGGCCGCCTCCACCCGCATGTCATAAACATAGGCTGAAATGATCACGGCCAGCAGGGCGACAAACAGCAACACCAATAGCAGCGCCACGCCTGTTTCGCGGTGGTCTGTTCGTGGTTTATGCAGTTTGCGATTGTGTTTCATCATTGCCTACCGGGGGCGATAAACGCGCTTGTTCGACCGGATTGTCTGGGTTGTTGCAGTTGCTGCGGCTGAAATCCGCCAGGGATATCTTCTTCGGATATACCTTCCGGCGTCTGCTCGGGTACCACTCCTTCGAAGGCATCCTCTCCGAGCCGAATATCTTGTTCCACGCGGAGGCCTGCGGGTATGGGGATAATCGCTTCGAAATCGGGAGCTTCGGTTACTCCGTATCGATCGTTCCGCGCCGGGTCGTCTTCGCTGCGGGCGAAATTGATACGCACCCGCACGGACCACGGCAGGCGTCCAATTTCATGCGAATCCCATTGCCGCACCCAATCCGCTCCATCATAGTAGTCGATACGAAACGCTTCGATTGGGACGGCCCAGGAAGGCGATTCGTACGAATCATCGGGGACAAACAGGTTGTTCTCCTCGCTGATCTCAGTGACCTTTCCCGCAAGCAACGGCGTCTCGGTGACCTGCAACGACGGCGAATCGCGCTCGGGGTCGGTGTCATCCCATGAAAGGGTCATGGTCGAGCCCCGTTCGTCGAGTACCTGGTATCGCACCTCTTTGATGTCGCCCGGCATGGCCATACCGCCGATAAGCGGAGCCGTGGCACAAAAGCGAACCGAATCACGGGCCCCTTCAAACGCGTCGCCAGGCTCTCCGATAAACCGAAACAAGGGATCCTGATACTGTCGGTCCGAATAGGCGGCCGCGAAATTGGTCTCGAAACTCCGGGAAAGGAACTGCCGTAGGCGCAATTCCTCAACGGCTGCTTCGGAAGCGTCGATGGACCGAGTAACGCTGGCGAAGATGGCGTACACGATAGAGGTAATGACCACCAAGACCGATACGGCAAGCAGCAATTCGAGCAAGGTGAAGCCTCGTTGAGCCGTACTCGTTATCATGCCTGATCCTCCGGTAGAAAAGTCATAATGGTCATCTGAAGATCACGTTCCGGTCCGGTGACTGTAACCTGTATTTCGACCAGCCCAGGTCGCTCTTCTGCAATGCGCGTCGCATCAAATCGATAACCGTAGTCCGGGAAACGCTGACCAAAATCCCCCGTTCCGGTAGTCTGGCCGGCGGCTACTTCCATCTCGGCAATACCCAAGGCGCGGCTCATCAGGTCGCGCAGCATGACTTCTTCCCGGGAGCTGTGGAATAGCTGCATCGCGCCATGATGGGCCTGAAGCAGCACAAACAACGCCACCGTCAATACCGCCAAGGCGGTCATGATTTCGATAAGGGTAAACCCGTCGGTTTGTACGCGTCTCATTGCTCAAATTCTTCCTCGGGCAACCCGCGTTTGATATGCGAACCGCCCGTAATGGCATCCCAGCGAACTGTATAGTATTCACCTTTTGATTCAAGGATAAACTCGACGGACTCCGACAAGCCCAGACTGGTTGCCACCACCTCAGCCCGGCCGGTGCGATATTCGGTTCCTCCCACTCGCACGGACTCGAACTGAACGTCCTCGGGCAACGCCGTCCGTTCGAGAAGTCCGACCTGAAGTTCTTCCAACTGGTCGTCTTCGTCATCTTCCCACTGCAGTCCAATCCCATCTTCGAAAAGGGGACCAATATCGGAAAGGATGCCGTCTCGCCGGAGGTTATTCGCCCGAGCCTGCACGGATAAGCGCGCGAACCGTTGGAACTGTTCCTCCATCTCACGCGCCTCTCGGGCCAGTTCCTCCTCCTGCGATGAATGGGATTCATAGGCCCGGTTCATCCAATACTCAGGATCGCGACGATCCGCCTCGGTTTCCTCGAACAAACCATCATCAAAATCCAGCACCCAACGTTTGGTCCAGTATTCCCCGCGATCCAAGTCAACGAAAAACGTCACCGGTTCACGAACCATGGCGCAGTGGGCAGTGAGGGCGCGACCATACCCGGAAAGGTGGCGCGCGGAGCCGTTCAACCGCCCAAAAAGAATGGCGGGCATCAATCGAGGCATGGCGATCGCCAAAATCAAGGCGATCAATGCCACGACGACACCCAGCTCCAGTAGGGTAAATCCTCCCCTTGCCCGAGCTGGGCTCCGGGATCGAAATCGCGCCAGATTGCTCATTTCGTTAGGACCCTAGTTACTCAGGCGTCCCTGAAGATCCCAACTGTAGATGTCTGCATCGTACCCCGTACCGCCGGGAGAACGGTTGGCTCCTCGGGAGACGATCTCGTAATCGTGACCCTGTGGACCCGGCGATGTATATTCGTAGGGGTTGTTCCAGGGATCGAGCGGGATGGCATCCTGATCGAGGAAATTTCGTCCGGTTTCATTCGAGATCAGCGCTTCGAGTCCTTCGCTGGTCGAAGGGTAGCTGCCGATCTGGAGCCGGTACATATCCAACGCCGTACGGAATGAACTAATCTGGGCACGGGCTGCTGTCACTTTTGCCTCATCGGACGCGCCGACCATTCGGGGTACGACAATGGCGGCCAGAATCCCGATGATCACGATGACGACCATCAGCTCAATTAGCGTAAACCCCGCTTGGTTGCTGCGGTCTCGCGTTTCTTTTTTCCTCATCTTATCAACCTCCAACTCGTAATCGACTCGCTTGTTTTGCCGTATCAGCCACGGGCCGAAATAGTGCTAGAATCCACTGCTCAAATCCAGTATGGGCAATAACATCGCCACAACCAAAAAGCCGACAAACACGGCCATCAACAAAATCATTATGGGCTCGAGAAGCCCCACCAAGGCCTCAACTGTTATCTCAACGTCATCGTCGTAGGTATCGGCCACCTTGATGAGCATGTTCTCGAGCTCGCCGCTTCGCTGTCCCAACTCGATCATGCTCAGCATCATCGGGGGAAAAACGTTCAACTCCCGCAACGGGATAGCCAAGTCTTTACCACGCCTTACCTCTGCTTTGACGTTATCCATCGCCTCTTCGATGACGCGGTTGCCCACGACGCTCTTCACGACCTCGAGGGCCGTCATCATGGTCAGGCCGCTGCTCAACATGGTTCCCATTGTCCGGGAAAGGCGTCCCGCGATCAGTTTGATGTAGAGCGGACCATACAACGGCAGCCGAAGCTTTAGGCGATCCCATTTCATGCGACCCGCGGGACGTTTCACCCAGATTCGCCAGAGCACCACGGCCATAATCGCTACGGCAATCAGTAGGAACCAATAATCTCCAACCCATTCGGAGATGTTGATGAGCAACATGGTAATTGCCGGAAGTTCCCGCTCCTGTCGCATAAACATCTCGGTGAGCATGGGAACGATAAAGACCATAAGAAAAGAAACCACGCCGACGCCGACAATGGCCATCAGGATTGGATAGGCCAGGCTCTTCTGAACGCGCCGCATAAGCTTGACTTGCCGTTCCTGGATATCAGCCAATCGGAACAGCACTTGTTCGAGGGCTCCACTGGCCTCGCCCGCGCCCACCATGTTGATGTACAGCTCGGAGAACACTCGTTTGTGGGCAGCCAGGGCGTCGGATAGCCGCATGCCTTCGTTCACCTTGCCCCGGACGTCATAGACGATTTTTTGCAGCCGAGCGTTTGGCGTTTGTTCGATAAGGGCCGATAATGATTCAACCAAGGGCATGCCCGCCTGCAAGAGCACGGCCAACTGCCGGGTCATCAGCGACACATCATGCATCGACACCCGGCCAATTCCGGCTCGACGGGCTTGCGCCTGACCTTGCGCCTTTGAAAAGCTCTCGGCAACATTGGTCGGGAACATATTGAGGTCGCGGAGTTTGCGACGTGCGGCTGCGGGGGAATCGGCGTCGATCACCCCGTTAATCCGCTTTCCGGTTTTCGCGATGGCCTGGTATTCGTATACAGCCATAGTCCTACTCCGTCAACTCGTCAAGGAAATCGTCGCGAGTGACGCGCAGTACCTCTTCAATGGTCGATACCCCATCCAGAACCCGCCGTGCCCCGTCCTCGCGTAGAGTCCGCATACCGAATTTACGGGCTTCGCGTTTGATCACATTCGAGTCGGTTCCTCGCAACACGAGGTTCTGTATATGGGGATTCATGACCAACATCTCGAAAATGCCTGTTCGACCGAAATAGCCCCGCTGCTGGCATTTTTCACAGCCCGCGCCGCGGTAAACCAGTTTGCCTTTCGCATCCGACTCGGAAAGCCCCAGTTCCACCAGACTCTCGATTTCCGGTTCGTAGGCTTCTTTGCAGTTAGGGCAGATACACCGAACCAACCGTTGGGCTAGAATGGCAATCGTCGACGACGTAACCAGAAAAGGTTCGATTCCCATGTTGACCAGGCGCGTAATGGCGCCTGCGCTATCATTCGTATGAAGCGTGGTAAACACCAGATGACCGGTCAACGAAGCATGGACGGCCATGTCGGCCGTTTCGTGATCCCGGACCTCCCCAACCAGGATGACATCGGGGTCTTGCCGCAGAATGCTCCGCAAGGCGGAGGCAAAGGTCAGCCCGATCTTGCTCTTCACCTCGATTTGTCCGACGCCGGCCATATGATACTCGACAGGATCTTCGACGGTGATCACATTGATATCGGGCGAAAGCACCCGTTGCAGACACGCATAGAGGGTAGTCGATTTACCGGAGCCCGTCGGACCGGTGACGAGGATGATGCCATGGGAGCTCGTGACGAGTTTGTCCATGAGCTGATAATCCAGCGGCCCCATACCCAATTCCTCGAGTCCGAAGAGGAAACTTCCCTTCTCGAGGATACGCATCACCACGCGTTCGCCGTGTTGTACCGGAATCACCGAAACCCGGATATCGATCTCTTTTCCACTCAATCGAATTTTAATCCGGCCGTCTTGGGGTAACCGATGCTCGGCAATGTTCATTCGCGCCATGATTTTAACACGGGATACTACAGCGGCTTGCTGGTTTTTGGGGACGGTAAACTTGTGGTACAAAACGCCGTCCACGCGATATCGCACATACACCTCGCGCTCGAAGGGTTCGACATGAATATCCGAGGCGCGTTCTTTCACCGCACCCGAAATCAACAGGTTGATCAGCTTGATTATGGGAGCTTCATTGGCCAGATCGAGTAAGTCGCGGTCGGATTCCGCCAGGTCAAAGGCCTGCACGCCGTCTTCGTCGCTGTCGTTGTCGAGGACAATGCTATCCAGCATATCTGAGGCGTTTTCACCTTGCTGGTCGAAGTAACCGTCAATGACCGCTTGGATATCTTGCTGTCTGCAGATAACGGGAATCACCGATCCGCCCAATAACAACCGCAAGTCGTCCAGCGGCATGAGATTCACCGGATCATGCACGGCGACATAGAAGGCGGATCCGTTCTTTCGATAGGGGACCATTTGGTATTCCCGGATGAAGCTCAGAGGTACCCGGGTGGTCAACGCCGCATCGATTTCCTTTTGAATGTCCGGCTCGAAAGGAATACCAAACTGGGAGCTCAATGCATTTAACAGATGGTCTTCTTCAATATAGCCGAGATCGAGCAACACCTCGCCGATCCGTTTGGGGCGAAGCTTTTGAAGCTCGAGTCCTTCGTCCACCTGCTCGGCATGGATGTTGCCATTTTGAACCAGGATCTCGCCGATCTTTAGTCCTTGGGCGGTGTCCATACCTACCTTTCCATATCGCCGCGTTCGAACCGACCTTCTTGATGCAGCGTTTCAAGGTGCGCCTCACTTGGGCGATGCCGCGTGCGCTTGTAATGTCGGCGCTCTGTTTTCCGGATAAATCCTTGTTCGAAAATGGCGTCGAGATTGGCGGCCGAGAACTCATCTATCCGATGACGCATCAACCGGTCGGCATCCCGGCCATCTCGGATGACATGGGGAGTCACCAGGACGACCAGATTCCGTTTGGCACGTTGATTCGAGGTGCGCCGGAACATCCAGCCCAAAACGGGTAGGTCACCCAGGATCGGCGTCTGCCGCCTTGAACGGTCCGTTGTTTCGCTAATCAAGCCGCCTACTACGCCGGTCGCGCCATCGCGAACGACAATACGGTTCGTCACCTGAGACTTTGAGAAGGTCGGTCCGACAATATTTGGGTCGGCGCCTGCGGGGCTCTGTTTTACTGATGAAACCTCGACATCCAAATTCATCGCAACGTAGTCCCCTTGACTAATTTGAGGGGTTACTGTCATCTTAATACCCACATCGCGACGGTCGATGCTACTAAATATGGCTCGATCCGCGCCGACCTGATCAAGACCGGCCCGTGTACCGGTCGTAACAGGAACCTCGTCACCAATGATAATGGATGCTTCCTCGTTGTCCACGGTGGGCAAGAACGGTTGAGACAACACATCGAGATCCGTGACCGAGTCCAGGGCCGTAAGGAGTAGCGGCACCTTGGGTACCGTCTGGACGGTCATCTGACCATTGGGTCCCGTAACTGGGATATCAATTGTGCCATCGAGTACGCCGGTAGTTAACACTGGGGCATCGGCCCCAGTCTGGAACAACGGGCCACCCGACAGGACATTGGCTAGCTGGACGATGTTGTTGACGGCGAACCCGTCGTGGCCGGTGAGGGACGCCATCTCGACGGACAGCTCGAACCGATCCTGGATGATGACCTCCATAATAATCGCTTCCACATGGACTTGCCGTTGGGGAATATCAAGTTGCTCGATCAAGGTACTGATAACCTTGTAGTCTTGGGGAGATGCCAGGATGAGGAGCGAGTTGGTGGCGTCGAAGTTCTCAACCACCACCCGCCGCTCGAAGGGTTGGATTTCTCCTGTCGCGGGATTGACGCCGCCTCCACCGCCGCCTTCTCCGCCCGCGCGGGGGGCTCCGCCGATGATCGCGGTGAGGGTCGATTTCATCACTTCGGCATTGGCATTCTGCAGCTCGTACACGTGCATGTTGTTCGCATCATAGGGCGTCGGGGAATCGAGGCGATCAATAAGCGTCCGAATTTCGCGCATCATCGCCTCGGAAGCGCGCACGATAAGCGTGTTGAGCCGTTCGTCGGGCACGATCTGCAACACGGGCTCTTCGGCGCTGATGATGGTTTCCGGGTCATCACCGCGAACGGCAGGGCGCACAGGGGGACGTCCGGGTTGCGGCACGGCGCGGGCTTGCTGTGGCCGGGTCCGATCCACGCCACCCAGCAGGACCTGTTCAAGCTGCGCAGCCAGCACCTCGGCCCGGGCGTATTCGAGCGAGAATATTTCGGTCACGATTTCCGAACCGGGGACATCAATGGCATCGAGGAATTTTAGCATATTCCGTACGCCATGGGCATTGTCCCGAATAATCAGCATGTTGGCGGGCCCATAGGCATCGACGCGCGCCTCCTGCGAACCCAAGCCACGCACCAAACTGGTCAGTTCTTCTGCAGAACCGTATCGCACCTGCACGATATGAGTCGAGAACTCATCATACCCTTCAGGGAACACGTCGGAGTCCGTGATAATCTCATGCTTCTCCCAATCGTCCGAGATGGGTCCAATTTTGATCAAAGCCCCGTCCTCAAGGGTCTCGCGCATGCTGAATCCGTAAGTCGTCAGCACAGATTGCAGCAACGGCAACAGCATGCGGGGCTGAATGGGAGTATGGGCGACAAGCGTAACGGGGATGTTTCCGATCTGGGGATCGAACAGGAAATTCCGCCCCGTCATGGCTCCGATTGCTTTGACGATCTCGCGGAGTTCGACGCCGTCGAAATAGATATCAACGGGTTCCGTGGCCATTTCGCCGTCCAGCGGGCGGTTTTCCGGACCGGCAGGAAGACCGGGCAATGGCCGGATTTCGCCCCTTCGCTCGGACGCCTCATTGTTGTCGTTCTGATTGAGACTGGGCACGCCGTTGAGCGCATTGCCGGGAAGATCGTTCGGATCAACCTGATTGAAAGCCCCTTCCTGCCCCCAAGCCGCACCTCCGACGACAAGCGCAAGCCCCATTCCAAAAGCCGCCATTACCCGCACTAAAGACATGTGTATCCCTCTCCAACCTGTGCGTGATTCACGTCGTGTTTCTACTCCAATCGGAAAACAATGGTCTCGGGACGACCGTTACGAAGGACGCTGACCCAATGGGTGGGGGCGTTCTGGAATCGGTTGAGTACCTCGATGACCCGCGCTTCGCTATCAATCTGGACGCCGTTGATCTGCTGAACGACGTCGCCTTCCTGGAACCCGAATTGACGGGCCAATGGAATGTCCCCAATATTCGGGGACGTAATGCCGACCACATCGCCGGACTCATCGGAAACGAGCTCGGGGCTAATCTGTGAATAAAGCTCAGCGTAGTTTTCCTGGGACATTTCTTGGATGAGCTCATTTCGGTCGAGCACGACCTGATTCCGTCCTCCACCCTCGGGCGGACGCCGAATGGATCCCTGGTCCCGATCCGGGCGTTGGGGCTGCCTGGCCTGAGGCTGCTGGGGCGATGGCCGGCCACGGTCGGAACGATTCATCGAAGCGGTCTGCATCGCTCCGCTGGGGGCATCGCGGTCCATGGCCAGCACCAACCGGGTGTTGTCGGCAGCGTTGTACAAAATGACCTGCTGCCGGTTGATCTCTTGGAGCACAATATCGTCCATGACCTCTTGATTGATGAAATAGGCCTTGAGTGAGCGGGAATTCGAGTTCTCGATGAAGGCCGAGCCCAGCGGGTCGGTCGGATAGGCGGCCATTGTGCCGAAAAGCCGTAAAGGCAGGTTGTCGGCCAACCGTTCCTCGGGTTCTTGTACAACGGGCTCCGGTTCGGGCTCTTCGACCCGCGTCGCCCCTGCAGGGCCGTAAAGATTGGCCTGGACAATACGGTCATAGGCGCCGCGATCGGCCACTTCGCGGACGGCCGGACCCCGGGATTCCGCGCTGGGATCCACCGACCGCGAGACGGCGACGGCTCCGGCGCTGTCGTCAAAGATACGGGCGACCATCATATAGGTCACTACAAGAATAAGCAGGGCCAGAATCAAATCGGCCACCAACAATCCTTGGCGTATGATAAGGCCTTTTAGCATAAGACGATACAGGGTCTCCGTTCATTGTCTGAAACTACACGGCTTCATCCGACGCGAGGGCTGACATATCCATCATCTCAACGCGTAAATGCAGTCGGAAGTTGACATAAAGGGGCCTAATTGGCGTTTCCAATATAGTGTATCCCATTGCCTCGACTTATATAAAACCAATGGGCTCGGGAAGTTCCATAGCCTAGAACACCTCACCCCGGATACAGGGTCCGGGGTGAGGCAATGGTCTGATTTTTGAACGCACCGCTTATTGTTCGACACGCTCCTGATCGCGCACAATCCGGCGTATGTGATTCGTCAGGTCATCAAGCGGGATGGCCCGGCTGAACCGACTTACAACCTTGGGCTCTTCCTCCGCATCATCTAGAGGATCCGGCTCCGCATCCACTTCGACCCGTTTGGCCTCCGCCTGCGGAATGGCCCGGGAAGCGCGGTCGAGCGCCCGTTGAGAGAGTTGGTTTTGGGCGGCTACGTAACGCTCACCGGTCTCCGGATCGCGGCGGATGGTGAACTTGCCCGCACGGCCGCCAACGGCCATCAACCCGAACGTACGGTTTTCGCCCATGAACACCAGCACCTCTTCCCCTTCTTTCCAGCGGGGATACTGGGGAACATGGGTCGTAATGCCGTCCACATGCCCGCCAAGCTGCGAAAAATACAGCCGCGCGTTGCGATTGGCCCGGCCTTTCATCGCCGTTTCGACTTGCAGGACCACGTCGGTGATGATGCGGCCTTGGTCGTCCCATCGGGATTCCACAGAGATGACCTCGCCCGTCACCACTTCATCGGAAAAGGACACCATGCGTTCGATGGACATGGAAGCCGCTTGCGCCTCGGCAGGGGCGGCGGCCAGGAAAAGTCCCGCCACCACCAAGACCAGCGCCGCCGCCTGGGCCGCCCGACGGTTGCGAAGCAATCCGAAGGCGATCAGCATGGCGCCAACCACAAAGAGCCCGAGGGCGCGCCGCTGGGCGAGGCTCCACTCAAAGGCCAAGAGCGCGCCCTGGGCCATACGCAGGGCAACGGGTTGTTCGACAAGCACCGTCGTAATATAGGGTGCGGCGCGGTAATAACCATCGGCAAGGGCCACGCCGACCGGGTTTTGCAGCAGCACGTTATCGCGGAAACCGCGCAACGCTTCGGGGCCATGAGGAGCGGCCATGGTGGCCGCAACCAGATTCAGCGGACAGACTGTTTCACTCACCGCCGTGCCGAACATAGGACGCGTGCCCGGTAGCATTTGAGGCAGGGTCCGCCCCGTTTCCGTGCTGACGATTTGACGGCGCACCGGATCAAACTTCAATGGCGTTCCGTCCTCAACCCGTTGCATGGAGAACAAGTTTTCGCCGCCTTCCCGGAATACCTGTGGCGTGAAGGGGACGTCGAAAGCGAACTCCACGCTCTCATCGGCAAATTCCCACCGATGGGTCGAGTCGAAATCTTCCGCCGTTAAGCCTTCCACATCGACGTTGCTCATGGTGATGACATAGTCCGCAGGGAAGTCCACACCGCCGAGGGTCTCTAATTGACGGAACATATTAATCAATTGGAATCGACCGCTAAACTCCTCTTGATGCTCAAATAGTCCGGTGAGGGTGCTGAACATGGGGACCCGGTCGGTATTCGGGTTGTTGTCCACATTACCCCAGGCCTGAATGAACGCGCCGGGCACGGGCTGCGAGGGCACGCCCCCTGCGCCGCGCGTCCGCGCTTCCTGGCGAATGGTAAAGAAGTTCTCGAGATCCTGCCGTGGATACAGCCACGTTACGCCGGCGATATCGCTCGGGGCAAGCGCTTCCCAGCTCATACGGTATAGGCCTTGTCCAACTTCTATATACCCTGGAATTGGATGCATAACGGGGGTTACGCCGGACAATTCAAGGTCTCCAAATGCTCGCCGCGCCCACACCAAAGGATCGACGTCAATATCCAGCGGTCCGTCCGGAGTAAGGAGTACCTCGGACTCCAGATTGGACAGAGGGTCGAATTCCAGCCCGAGTAAAAATCCGACCAGTTGAACCACCATCGAACGAAGCGGTATGGGTCCTTCCGTCGGGGAATTGACGCCATCGCCGAAATTCATCACATCACTCAGCTGAACACCTTCGGCCTGAATGGCCATGTCCACATCGAGCAGCGCCGGGCCTGTCAATTGCACCTGTTCGCCCTGCACTTCATAGATACCCGAGTTGGAAATAAAGGTGATAAAGGTGATACCGATTGGAAGAGTTCCGGGCGGAACCACATCGCTATCGGGGCCTTCCTTCGACACAAAATTGATGAAATCGGCCGTGGCCACATCCGTACCTAACGGAAGATCGTCGTCAATAGGCTGGGTAAAATCGAAGTTGATGTACGAGGTGGGGACATTTTCCCAAACCCGAAACGCATCTTGGATTAGCTGGCGTTCGTCAAAGGTCCACCCATCCGGCCCGCCCCGTAGCGTAATGGGAATGCCATCGGGCTCAATGTCGCGCAAGCGCCATCGGGCCAGGCGGAGCGAAGGGGTCCCCCCCTCGATTTCACTGACAAATCCCCCCGCGGGATAAAATGCCGCCGCATCCGGGGCCATCCAAAGCAGCATTCCCAGACACAACCCGGCAGCGATTAGACGCCTCAAACTCACTCTCACGTGTCGGCTCCTCTTGACACACCAGCGGATCCGGTCTACAAAGACCGATTCCGCTCGGTGTGGGTTGCAGGTCTACAGACCCGCCTCCTGTGTTCTCCCATTCCGCAACTACGCGCGCGTAACGGACCTCCTCCGGCGCACCAGTACCGGAATTGCCGCAGCCATCAGCGCCAGGGGAATCCCCAACAGGATGGGCCACTGCAACGCCAGGATGATCGGTTCCAGAGCCAGTCGAACGACCAGCGCCAGCACCGGGCTTTCCGCTATAACATCGGCCACCGGCGGACTGACAGCATAATAACCGTCCACCAGCGCCGCGCCCAACGCGCTCTTCAATAATACGCCATCACGGAATCCGCGCAATACATCCAGCCGCGCCTCCGTGGTGGTTCCGTAGGCGGCCGTGGCGATGAAGCACGGCTGCTCCGGCAACAGGCCGCGGGGACCGTCGGCCGGGGGATTCGAGAAGGTAAAGCCGCCTTCGCGGGTCACGGACAGATCCGTGGTCGTGTTGCGTACCAACACATCCAACGCGCCGGTCTGGGCCAAGCCGCCCGAGGGGATCGCCACCAATATCCGGGTAGGCTCCCATTCGACAACGCGCATCCGCGTGCTGCCGAAGAACACCTCAGGCTCATCATAACGGGTCCCGATGATCTCGATGGGGAAGGTGCTGGGACCGCCCCGGTTGGGGGAGATCGACGAGATGGTAGGCGCATTGCCAACGACATCGTCGATGTAGTCATCCCATTCGTCCTCCGGCAATACGGTGAACTGCGACCATGTGGCGGACCGGCCGGTGGTCGTACGGGTGACCCGCAACGTGAGCGGCTCGCTCAGGGATGTTCCCCCGGGGATCCGAGCCGAAATGGCCGAGCTGGTAGCGGATTCGACCTGCAAAATCGTACCGCCGAGTTCGACCCGCGGCGAGGTTCCGAAATTGGCGCCTCGAATTTCGAGCACCAAACCGCCCGAAGGAACCGTTGCAGGCAGCACCGTCGGATCGACGCTCGTAATGGTCGGATCCGAAGGAACCGGTTGCGGCGCGCTGATCTGAATCGGATTGGTCCGCCGCGCCTGTTGCG
>PWNM01000419.1 GCA_003557825.1 Candidatus Hydrogenedentota bacterium
GTCCAGATTTGGCCGGGTACGCCGGTGGCGCAACCGCTCATTGAGGACAACAGCGTTGTAGGCGTACGACTCGCGGATCAGGGCGTGGACAGAAAGGGTAACCCTGATGCGGGGTTTATGCCCGGTATGGACATTCGGGCCGCGCTGACTGTTATCGCGGACGGTCCGGTGGGGCCCGTCGGTCGGCAAATTGACAACGAGCTTGGCGTTCCCGAAGATCATCATCAACGAGACTGGGCCGTCGGCATGAAGATGGTGGTAGACCTCCCCGAGACGTGTACCCTTGAGCCGGGGACGGTGCTGCACACATTGGGATTTCCCGAGCCGGAGATATTCGGTTTCATGTACGTCTTCCCCGACCGCATTGCCTCGCTGGGCATCTTTGTCCCCTCTTGGTTCGACAACCCCGTGCGCACCTCGTACCGGTATCTTCAGCACTGGATGATGCACCCCTATCTCTGGCGGCACCTCGAAGGCGGCACGTTGCGTTCTTGGGGTGCCAAGACCCTTCAAGAAGCGGGTAAACGAGGCGAACCGCATCTCGCGGGCAACGGATATGCGCGCATCGGCGAGGGATCGGGCAGTACGAACTTGCTCACCAACTCGGGCGTTGACGAGGCATGGACCACGGGCGCCCAGCTCGGAGAGGCCGTGCTCGCGCTGCTCAAAGAAGGTAAGTCGTTCACGAAAGATAACCTGGACGCAGCCTACGTCAAACGCCGCAGGGAAAGCTGGGTCGAAAAAGAAGGTGAAAAAGCCAAGCATGCCCGAGATGGCTTCCAAAAAGGTTTTGTGCGCGGGATGATTGGTACGGCCCTGGCCGGCATGACGGGGGGGCGATTGGCTCTACCCTGCACGCCCGCACGCCCCCATGACCGCGTTCCAACGCTGGAAGAATATTATAAGGGGCGGTTGTCTCCCGATGAGATCGAAGCAGTGCGCGAGGAATGCCGTACCAAGGGAGAACCATTGCATAACGCGCTCATGGACCGGGTCGGTTGGCCCGAGATACCCTATGACGGCAACCTGTTGATGTCGCATCAAGACGCCCTGCTGCGCGGCGGTAAGGTGCAGGCCCCGGCCGGGTATGCCGATCATGTGGTGTTTTTGTATCCGAATCTGTGCGACGAGTGCGGCACGCAGATCTGTGCTGAGATCTGCTCCGGACAGGCGATTACGCCCAATCCGGACGGCGGCGAACCCTTGTTCGATCGTGATAAATGCGTGCATTGCGGCGCATGTCTCTGGAACTGCGCTCGCGAAAATAAAGAGAACCCGGAGCAGGGCAACATCGAGTTTCGCGCCGGCGCGGGCGGACTTCACTCCGCCGAGAACTAGCCGGCGTCGTATCAGCAATAACCAGGAGCAATACTGATGAGTCAAGGATTTCATGTTGTGGTATGCGCCGGCATCGTGCCGGACCCACTGCAGACGCTTCAACCTATGGACACCCCCCAGGGCCCGGCGCTCAAGAACGAGATGATGCTTCCCGTCGTGCTGGATCCTTGGGCATGGCATGCGTTGTTCGAAGCAGCCCACCTCGCCAAGAACACGCCGGACAGCAAGGTGTGGCTCGTAAGTCTGGCCCCTAAGGCCAAGCTACAGCAGGTGATGATGGGCATTGCCCAAAAAGTACCTTTCGAGTTGGTCGCGATGGATGGTCCGGCCAGTGGATTCACCAGCGCCGGAGCTGTGGCGGAAAAGCTTGCCACGGCAATCGAAGGCATCTCCGAACTGGATCGATCCCGGTTGTTGTTGTTTGGGGGTTGGGAATCGGCGTCGCGCGCCGCGGGCGCTACCATGCAGATTGTCGGCGAACGACTGGGCATCCTGGACCAATTCCAGGGCGTGGATGAGCTTCGGATTCAGGACGACGGCAGCCTCCGCATACTCGAACGAGTCGAAGGCGGCAAACATCAGGTCTCCACGTGCGTCGCTCCGCCGGCTATGCTGGGTTGGGCCACAGGCAACCTGCCCGAGCCGCCCAACAACCCCCAGGTTGGCATGGCCAATATGCGCACGATTATGCCGGCCATTCAAAAGGCGACAGCGTCGGGGCTGAGCGTAGACGGCGGCGAGTTCCTGAGCATCGAACTGCCCAAGCAACAACGGCAGACGCGCATTGTCAAAGATGCTCCGACTGACGACATCGCCCGTGAAATCGTCGAGTGGATTAAAGGATAGCCACCTGCCCGATAACACCGGAGCAGTTAAAAAAAGGATAGCATTATGAAGACGGTTTTGTTTCTTGCCCATCCGGAGTCCGATGGCAGCCTCGGAAAGGTAGCCCTCGAAGCACTAACCGCTGCCAAGTCGCTCGTCGAGAAAAGCGGAGCGGATTTGGTTGCGGCGCTATTCGGCGGAGACGTACAACCCGCGGCCGACACGATTGCAGGTTGCGGGGCATCGCGTTTTCTGGGCGTATCGGGTGATGACTTTGCACAACCGCGGTATGCAAGCGATGCCGCGGCGATTGAGGCCCTCTGCCGATCCGTCAATCCTGACGTAGTGGTTTGCGGTAGCACGTCGCGAATTAACCGAGTGCTCCCGGGCGTGGCCCACCGTTTGGGCGGCTGCGGCGAGTTGAACGCCACCGCCGTTGACGTGGACGACAACGGGGTGACCGTCGCACGATGGTTCTACCGCCAACGTATGCGGGCCGTATTGCGGCGTGAAAAGCACCCGTTACTCGTTGCTTTGGGCTCGGGCTCCTATCCGGCTTGGCAAGGAGACGCCGGTTCCGCGCAAATCGAAAAAGTTGATGCCGAATTGGGCGATGCCTGCACCCGCACTGCGGTTATCGGTCAGCAAGCGCCGCAATCCGGCGCACAGACCATTCGGCCTGACGCCGATCTGTTGTTCGTGGCAGGCGCCGGCTGGATGAAGAAGCAAACCGACGGCCAGACCCATGTGTCCGAAGCGGAAACGATTATCCTTGATACGCTCAAAAAGAGCCAAGCCTCGTTGGGCGGAAGCAAATCGGTAGTTGACATCAGTGGGGAAGGCGTTGAAGTCTTGTCTTTCATGACCCATCTCAATCAGGTGGGACAAACCGGAGCCGTCCCGCGCCATCCCAAGGGATTGGCCACGTGCTGCCACGGCGAGGAGCCGCATGTCGTCGGCTGGCGTTTCATCAACGAGCGTCGGGCAATCAACCTTGACCCCAACTGCGGCTGGGCACACGGCAAGGCGGACGTACTTTACGTAGCCGACGCTTTCGAGGTCATGCGCAAAGTAAATGCGCTCATGGAGGAATAGGTCATAGCGGAATAGTAACGGGATCAGGGAACTCGGTAAGATCAAGCGAGGCCGTCGATTACGACGGCGTAGATACTGCTTGGCAATTGCTCTGACTATATCCTAGCTTACCTTTGCCAGCGGTAACCATTCAGCCCGTAAAGATGATAGAGTTCACTTGAGGTCATGAGGTCATCTCCTCCTCTGGTTTTTGCCAAACCAAAGAGATACCCCATGGCCTCTTCCTATTTCACAAGTACGCTATTTCCGGATGAGCCAATTATTGTGGCATTAATTGTGATGCCCTGCCTGTATGTGCTCGTATCCCGGCAAAAAACAACAGTTTCAGGCAAACAGTGATCCCATCTGCCCTTCCAGCCGCTGTTGATTGCCGCATAGGTGAACGAAAAATATACCTGTCAATAATCAGCCAAACTAGCGACGATCGCCGAGCATAGTTGTTGTAGGTCTATCGATACGGCCAAGCATGCTTGGCCGATTCTGGTGCTGATCGTCAAGGGCCCGCGACAAGCAGGCCTAAGGTCCACATTGTTGTTCGCCGTCAAATCGGAACTCTATGGTCGCGGTTTGGGTTGATACGCTGTGTCGTATGCCAACAAGAGGTAACCGCCCGGTGAAGGCCGTGTGGAGTTTACATATGGTGTACGGGCGGTGAAGTGGCCTGTTTGGTGTTGGCAGACCATAGCTTCCCGGGGTTAGTCGTTGAAGGACTCGATAGTGACGTTTTCCAGTCGTCGGGGAAAACTTAGTGGATACCACCCGGAGGTCGTTGAACTGCTGAAAGGACTGCTTGGACTGCGATAGTCAGATAACGCGAGGCAGCCGGGAGCGCACGGCGGAGGAATTGAAGGTGTTGCGCGTGCTCCCAGCGACGCGCTACGACCGGCCTTGGGAAGAGGAGGTCAGGGTCGGGTCCGGCAGCCTCTTCCAGTTCGAAAGGAATGTGTACTCGGTCCCAAGCCGCCTCATCGGGTTCGAATGCTTCGCCGCCCATGACTAAAGCAGGCACGGGGTCCGCAGGGGCCGTCCCTACCGCGACCAGAATATGGGATTGACCAAGAAGCAAAAATATGTTA
>PWNM01000326.1 GCA_003557825.1 Candidatus Hydrogenedentota bacterium
GAACAATCGAGAACCGATCAGTTCGTATACTCCATCGGCCGTACTAACGTATACCGCGCCCTCAAACACCGCCACCGACAGAGCCGGGCTGTTGGTAGTCGCCTGTGAACCCTTCTCCTGTAAATACACGGAATCTGCAACGGGTTCCCACCGGCGCTCCTCCGGACCCCTTACAAAGGGGTCATCCGCCCAAGTGACGGCGCCAATTGTGACCAAAATCGCGATGAGTAGCATGCGATGCATCTGCGTTTTCATAGGGGACCTCCTGCTGTGTGTTTCGGTTCAGGCAGTATACGCCATAGGACATCGGATTGGAAAAAGATACCGGATATGCCATCTCGTGTGCATTGACCCGAGGGAATGGGGTCGGTATAGTTAGCGTTGGCAATGCATGGAAGAGGTTTTGATATATGGAAATATGGTTAAAAAAAGAGACTATTTTCCGCGGCAACATCATCGAGGTCGATGTGGGCGAGGCCCGTCTGCTCGATGGGACCATGGCTCCTCGTGAGGTCGTGCGCCATGGCGGTGGCGTGGGCATCGTACCGGTATGGGAAGACCAGGTGTTGCTCGTGCGACAGTTTCGGATCGCCGTCGGCCATGAAGTGCTCGAGATTCCCGCCGGTCGCCTCGAACCCAACGAATCACCTGAGGAACGGGCCCTGATCGAGCTCGAGGAAGAAATCGGATATCGGGCCGGCCGGTTGGTTCATGTGGCGTCGTGTTATTGCTCACCGGGATTTACCAACGAAAAAGACCATCTGTATCTGGCCTTTAATCTGGAAAAGACGGCGCAACGACCCGAATTTGATGAACGCATCGATATCGCCCCTTTCCCTTTGGATGATGTCGAGGCAGGTCTTCGTGATGGTTTTTTTGATGACGGCAAAACCATCATCGGTTTACAGGCCCTGCTTGCTTATAAGCGACGCAACGGAGATGCGGAATGAATGACGGTTTCCCTGTCGATGAGCAACCGCCTCCCGTCCCACCACCACGACCGTATCCCTCGTTTCTCAGCGCGCTGGGAATGACGCTTCTCATATTGGTGGCAACCGGCCTATTCGGCGGGGTCTACGCCCTGTGGGTATTCATCATCGATGGGATCGTCGGTCCAGAGTATGCACTTTATGATCTGTTGTTTCCGTATGTTGTCCTTGGGAATGTGGTAGTATTTCTGATCTTTATACTTTATGGATGGTGGCGCAGCCAATTGCCCTTTGCCGAAGCCTATGCGCTACGCCGAGCCTCGTTTATGGCCTATGTGCTGCTCATTCCGGCCACATGGGGGCTTCAGATAACGTTGTCCGAGCTCGATAATCTCACGCGACGGCTTCTCCCGTTACCCGATGTGATGTCCGAGGTTATGGAGATGTTCGGCGAACATGCCTTACTAATGGGCTTTACCCTTGTAGTGGTCGCGCCGCTAACCGAGGAGTTCATTTTCCGCGGCCTCATGTTGCGCGGGTTTCTTCAACGATATCGGCCGTGGACCGCCATCGTGGCATCCGCCTTTTTGTTCTCATTACTTCACGTCAACCCGACCCAGCTTCTGCCCACCTTCATTATTGGCCTTTTCTATGGGTGGTTTTTTCTTAAAGCGCCGTCCTTATGGCCCCTGGTCTTTGCCCATGCGCTGCACAACGGCACGGTTTTCATCCTCACGGTGTTTCCGGTAATCGAGATCGAGGGCTACAATGTGGGAGAGGTCGAACCCGGTACCCATCAGCCGTTGTGGTTTACGGCGACAGGAATTGTGGTCCTGATCATCTCTTTAGCCGCAATCCATGCATGGGGCAGGGAGCGGCGCAATGTCCAGCCTGCTGAGGCGTCAAAAGCAAATTGGACAGGTCCAACGTAGCTTTGATATACTTTCGCCTTGTCTGACCTACGGTAATAAGTGTTTGGAGAAATGCGCGAATGGCGAACATCAAATCGGCCATCAAACGAAATCGAACCAATGAGCGGAATCGGCTGCGGAATGTCGCAGTGCGAACCCGTATGCGTACCTTCATCAAAAGGGCAATGAATGCCATCGAATCGAAGGATACCGAGCAAGTGAACCAGGCCGTGCCGACGGCGTTGTCCGAGATTGACCGGGCCGCTTCCAAGGGTGTCATCCATCCGAACAGCGCAGCACGAAAAAAAGCCATGTTGCAGCGTCGCGTGTCGGCGTTGAGCAACAGCAGTCTCTCGGCCAATTAAATTCGAGCCCCGTTTTCGCAGTAGTACATGAGTGCGCCCGCCCTGAGCATCCTGGGGCGGGTTTTCCTGTGTGGTTGAGGCTCAGTCGATGACGAACCCCTCTTTCTCGAGCAGTTTCTTGAGCTCTCCTCGGCTTATCTTCGAATAGGTAAGGGTTCGGTTGGCGTCGACAGGAGATACATGCTTGGCGAGTTTGCGCCGATGGGCCAGGTCGGTGATGACAAGCGGGTCTTCGGACTCGATGACATGGACTGTCCGGATTCGGACGCGTTTCATGCCGCCGCGCCAGTCCTCCAGGGTGGTCAACACATTCGTTGGCAGACTGCCCCCACGATTGTGAGCGAGCAGGAATTCGATGAATGCCCTGCCATCGTTTCCCTCCTGGACCGCCCGGGTGAATGATTCCTTCGAAAGGGTGTATACGGTAGCCGGACCGGTACTGACCCGTTCCGCAAATTGGTCGAGGGGAACCGTCAACAGCGGGTCCACGTCTTCGGTATCGAGGATGATATCGAAATTGGGCTGGATCACAAGCTCGGCAGGCCGATTGGGGTATTGTTTGCGCAACGCGGGCTTGCCTTCGCCCGTCAGCAAGGTCACGCCGAGATCGGTAAGGCGGAAGACACTTTCCCCATTGATCTCGGCCCGTTCCACGCCCCCGAGCCACAAAAAGGATCCCTCGAGGAACCGCGCGAGGACCTGTTGTGCCGTGGCTGAGGCGCTCGGGCTTACATAACGCCAATGACCGCCGGCGTTCTTGAGCACGGGCGGTTCGTTTTCCGCGTTGGCGTGCATGGCAAACTGGATGAAGTCCATGACGGAATACCAACTTCCGGACGTGACCGCATCAAGGGTATGGGCCAGCATCCGCGCCGCCGTTCCTTCGGTGGTATGGGTGACAATCCATTCGTGGATGGCACAATGGCGATCGATGCGGCTCCATTCGATGAGTTCCTCCGTATCGCCGGCGCGTAGTTCGTTGTCCACCTGCGACAACCACCCCAACCCCTGTGCGATCCATAGGCAGGTGCTCAGCGTAACCGCATCTTCATCGGGACTGATGGCCTCGAGGCGGCGGCGATCCTCCCGAAACAGCTCTCCATCTCCCCGCACTCGGGCGGGACGTGCCGCAATTGCCGCGATGAGTCGGCAGACCCGGTCGGATAGGTTGAGATCCCACGAATCGATGGTTGAGGGTTTGGCGCGGAGGGGTTTCAGCGAACCCGGCCGCGATTTAACGCGGTTTTCCTCGTCTCTCCATTGGCGCAACTCGGATAGAAGCCCGATGTTACGCACGAGGCGTTCCTCGCTGTCAAACCGGAACATTTCGAAGAGAGCGAATCCCTCAATGAGTTCCTCGAGGGCATATTCAATGTCGCCTTCCGCGTAATCTCGGGTGGATAGAAAGACCGACACCGGCACAACACCGTCATTCGACTGCCATAGGGAATCAAACACCTCCTGGGCCAGAGGGGAGAAATCGCGGGTCGCAACGTATTCAACAATGGATTCCGGGTGGTGATAGGCCTGTTCGAGAAAGGTCTCCGTTACCGCCTGCCGCCCGCCGGCGTCCTCGATGCCCAGGTGTTCTTCAAACTGACGCAGGGCAGAGGTGTCAAGGGCCTTGATAAGTCGGAAGAGAGATTGGACGTCGCCATGATTCTCGAGTCCTCGTTGGACCCGGCGTACGGCAGTAGCTCCTTCGGCAACCAGTTTGACCTTGGTCAGATCGAGAAAAAACAACCCTTCATTGACATCAATCAGGTACTCGATTTCCTCCTCGGGGAGGTCGAGGGTACGCGCCAAAAAGCGGGGGGTTAGCCCCGCGCGGCTGTTCTGAATCAGTTCATGGGCAATTCGAAACGCAGGCCGGCTCATGCCTTCCATGCTGCTGATTATATGTGCCCCGTGTCGCATAGTTTCGCCTCAAACGTCTGCGGGATTGCAGAAAACACAGCTCGAAAGTATAGCGAATGTGGAATGATTGCTCAAGGCAGCTGTCCATTTCGACTGAAATAGTGCCCCGTACCTTGCAGGGATAGGGGGCATTGTGGTAAAGTTTCGCGGTTTATGATCACACAGGGATTTCGACTGACAGACGGTCTGGGTGCCCGAAA
>PWNM01000347.1 GCA_003557825.1 Candidatus Hydrogenedentota bacterium
ACCGAGTAGTTGGCGGGATTCGCACCCTCGGTTGATTCGGTTTCGCAGCAAAAATCGGCGTTGAACCATAGCTGGTTGTAGAAGGGGTCGTGTCGGGGCACTTTGCCGGTGAGGATTTCACTTGTTCCGGTGTCCCCGCGGTTGACGACCTGAATGCCGGGGCCCGCCATTTCCACCGTCTCCGTGCCCTTGCCAATGCCGGACCAAAATCCCTCGGTCTCCGTCGCCGTCCAAAACGGCGAATCTTCCGGCAAAGAAAGCGCAACGAAGATTTTCGCCACCCAGAACGGACTGGCCGCACAACTATAGAACTGGATCAGGGGATCGAACGGTCCGTAATACCCGAGGCAGGGAACGCCGTTCACATAAAGGTCCTCGCGGGAAAGGAACTGGAGCATATTGGCGGAGGCAATGCGGCGTGCGAATCCCGGATCGATGACAGGATCGCGTGCAAGGAAATGAGCGCCGAGCCCCGCCGAGGCCCCGAAACGGTAGATGATACTTCGCCCCCACATCATCTGTTTGCCCTGCCGCGAGTAAAAACGCGGCCATTGGGCGGCGAACTCCCGGTTGCGCTTCTCGATGACGGCGGCAAGCTCGGGCTCATGGGCGTAGCCATACCAATGGCACCACAGCGGACCATAGAAATGGTATCCCCATGGATTGTATAAATCGTAACACGGATCGTCGCTATACCAGCCGTCTCCGGAATATTGCGCCATCAGGTGCTGCAGGTGGTCGCGGAGGATGACCTCGTCGATCTCAAAGCCGTGCAACTTGAGAAAGGTCAGCATGAGCACGTTGAAAAAGCGCCAGTTGTGCCCAATTGTTTGGTTGTGGCCGTAGTCGTGGAGAAGCGCCGCCACTTGGGCTTTTTCCTTTGCGCTGTAGCGGTCCCAGATTTGCCGCCGGCATTGCATAAGCCCCACGACGAGCGCTCCGCCCTCCACCGTCTGCTGGTATTGTATCTTCGGATACTGCTTGTTCAGCTCAGTGATTGAACCGACATACCGCGGCGACTGCGGATCCGTCGCGAAAAGAATCTGATTCGCATAGTAATCACGCAGACCAATGCCGTTGGATACCGCGTCGGGCCGCTCGGCAATAACAGGCGCGGCCGCCATGAAGGTGCGGGCGAGGCCTTCGAATTCGGCTGCCTGAAACCGGTGTTTCGGGTCGTCCGGTTGCGGGTAGGACGTGGGGCTCTGCTTGGGAATGGCGATGGGATCATCCATCCCATTTATGTGCCGGAATACACCGTCGATCAAATGCTGAGCGCAATCGACCCAATGGCGGCGCGTCATTCCGGTGAACGGGCTGGTGACAAAATCGGGACTGTCGGGCTGATATTTCATTGCAGCGGTAAGCGGTTTATGGGGAGTCAGGCGTCGCGTAGGGTGAGGAAGAGACTTTGCAGGGGGCGCAACCGCCACTTCATGCGAATGCGGGCGAGATCGCCCTCAATGCGCAAATCCGGATCAATAACGCCCCACGAGGCGTCATCGCCAAGGGCGCGGAAGACCCTGCCCTCGACCGTTTCGGCGTTAAGCAGGAGATCGAAGGAGTCCGTCTCATCATAGATGACATTCGTCGCCGCAATCGAAACACCGTTGTCCAAGTCATGGGAATGCACATGCATGGGGTGTCCGCCGGCGATTGTCTGCGTCCCCCCCTTCCCGCTCATGCGGAAGAGCACCTTTGCCCAGTACTCCTGCCGGACCCGGTTAAAATAGGCCATGTAAAACTGAGCGCTGCCAAGGGGGTAGCAACACGTGTAAACCATGCCCCCCATGCGGTTTGTGAAGAGACCCGAAGCAGGGAACTTCACCTCAAACTCCGGGCCCTTGATCGTGGAAAGCACCTCCACTTCAGATGAATAGTCGAGTGCGCCGATCGGGTTCGCACAGCGCTGCGCGCACATGCGTGCCCTCACCCCGCCGTCGAGTTCTCCGAAGAACGCCGTCTCCACCTCTTCCATGGAATACGCCGCCTGCTCCAGCGCGACCCGCTTGATTGCATCGACGCCGATCAGCGAACCAAAACCCCGTTGCACGAGGATTTCCGCGCTCGGCAGGTCGAGGATGATCCGCTGCCCCAAGAGCGCTTCAATATCTTCGTCGCTGTAGCAACGCAAGGTCTGGTCGGAGACCGCGAATACCGCACCGGTCTCCGCAGTGGTGGAACGGGTGAAGGCGTGACTCACGCCCAGGACATAGAACGCCTTGCTCCACGCGATGGAATCGGCCTCGAGCTGGTTCAGCGAACGGTCTCCCTTCTTCATTTTCGAGGGATCTTCACCGGTGTACATCTTCGCGCCGCCGGATGAACTGCCGGGACCGGTCCACTTGTGTGCGGCCACGTCAGGGGAGAAGAGAATCTTAACGCCGCGCGCGCGGCGGTCATCCAGACGCAGATCCATCAGCGCGTCAAAATAGGGACGATGACGACCAAGGCTCGCACCCATTCCGCGGTCGTAGTACGTGTTCATCCCCATATTATCGAAATGATTGATGGTGATACCCCGCGATCCATAGAGGATGGCATTGTACATCTCCCATGCGCTGTAGGCATGGGAGCCGCTGTATGGACCGCAGCGCGGGGAGTTTTCCAATTCAGGATAGATGTCGGCGTCCCGGTCGAGGTTCGCGATGGTTTGGCGCGAGAAACCCGGCGTGGTGGTGATGGGAGGCTCCTCCGTGTACGGGGGCATGTGCGGACGGATGAGGTATCGTTCGCCCTCATCGGTGAAAACATCCATGAGGCCATTCCAGTCGCGGTTTTCGATACTGTGGATATCCGGAATACTGGTCATCAGACCGATGCGCATCTCCGGCGCCGCCGCCTTGAGCGCGGCAGTGAGTTTTTCCGCAGGCTCGCGCAAGGCCTGTTGCGCGAGTTCCAGCCACTTTGCCCGCCACGGATGCGGCTCTCCGGGTGCGGCGACAGCCGCGACCACCTCTTCACGGGTGACCTGATCCCGGCCGACCATGCGGGCAAAGCGATCAAGGCAGTGTTCACAAAAACATCCGCCGTAGCCCATTTCCCCGCCGTGATTGTGGAGGCGCCAATCGTCTTCCACCCACATCGCCACGGGCTCGATCTCCCGCGTGAGGTAGACAAAATACTCGTTGAGGTATTGCTGCCAATTCTCGCACAAAGGACAAGGCGACATTCCGTTGTCCGCACCGGTCTCGCCGACCATCAAACGGAAGTCCTGCCCCGGATGCAGCCGTCGGCCTCGGCCCGCGTGGTAGGTGGTCGTCCATGGATTGAGGCTGGTTGCCACGCCGTGGCGGGCGAACATCTCCTTGGCCTGCCTGATGACGTCGATCCACGGCTTGGACAGTTCCTCGGTTGGATGACCCGAACTCCTTTCCTCGGGCATGAGGAGAAACATGACCTCGTCGATCGTTGATTCTCGAATAAATTCCTCCAACCGCTTCAGGTTTTCCTTGGGTCCGTTAAAGGGATCGAGTCCGTAGCGGAGAATGATACGAAAGGGCTTCGTGCCCTTGCGGGGTTGTGCTTGTTTTTGTTTCATTGTTCTTTGTGGGATCGCAAATCCGGATTTTCAATTATCCACTGGAAACGGGAAGGCTTGCCGAGCCGCGGGAGATCAATCGCTCCTCAGATCGGGGTTGTGGAGGCGGACACGGAAAAAGGACGGCCGGTTCGGTTCACCAAGGGTCAACGTGAGCGGATCCTCATGTTCAATCGTGGCAGACGACCAACTGACAAGGTCATCGCTTCGCTC
This sequence comes from Candidatus Hydrogenedentota bacterium, assembly GCA_003557825.1. Classification (GTDB taxonomy): domain Bacteria; phylum Hydrogenedentota; class Hydrogenedentia; order Hydrogenedentales; family SLHB01; genus PWNM01. Next base: position 3,755 of record PWNM01000347.1, read on the forward strand.
AAAGATCGGTTTCAACCCATACTCGTGTGGGTCCGCGCCTGCCAGCCACGACAGAACAAGTGCCTGATCGCCGTGGAGCCTCAATGACCACGGGGTCGGGTTGCAGGGGCTGAACGCTTCCCACGGGACGGATGCGGACGGCGCTCCTGTCGCCACCTGCAAAGAGCGGATCCACGCGCCCCGATTGACGGCTGTGCCGAAACCAAGTTGCAACGTCACTGAAACCGGCGCGGAAGATTGAGGAATCGAATCCGTCCATGCCACATCCGCCTCGGCCGTCGATCCATAAAACTGCGCTGTCAGCCGGAGGGTGTCATCGTCCACCGGCACCCAAGAGATGCGGACGAGCCGGGGCGGGCCATGGCGGATATCCCAACTCGCATCGGTGAAGTCGGTTCGTTCCGAACCTTCGATAAACCCTTCGGTCCGGGTAGTGAGCTGAACGGCCGCGAGACGTTCCCCACCGCCGGAGACGGAAAGGTTGACGAAGTAATTCGATATGGAGAAAACACCCAGCTCGGCGCTGACCGATCCCACCGAACTCGGCTCGAGTGGCAGGGTGATTCC
>PWNM01000124.1 GCA_003557825.1 Candidatus Hydrogenedentota bacterium
CAGGTGAACAAGGCAAAACTCATCGAAAACATCGCCAACCTGGTGCGCCACAAGACCGTCGAAGGTATTACTGACCTCCGCGACGAGTCGGACCGCGAAGGCATGCGCATCGTCATCGAGATCCGCAAGGGCGATCAACCTGAGGTCATCCTTAACCAGTTGTACAAGCACACCCAGATGCAGGACACCTTTAGCATCCTGATGCTGGCTCTCGTCAACAACGTGCCGCGGGTACTCTCCCTGGCCGAAGTGGTCCATCATTACATCGAACACCGCATCGAGATCGTCCGACGGCGGACGCTGTACGACCTCGAACAGGCCGAAGCGCGGGCCCACATCCTCGAGGGGTTGCTCAAGGCCATCGATGCTATCGACGAAGTTATTGAGATCATCCGGTCATCGGCCGATGTGGACGAAGCCCGGGAACGCCTCATCGAACGGTTCCAGTTCTCCGTCGTCCAGGCCAACGCCATCCTGGCCATGCGCCTGCGACGTCTTACCGGACTCGAACGAGAGGAACTCGAGAGCGAATACCAGGACCTGCTCAAGCAAATCGAGCGGTTCCGGATGATCCTGTCGAGTCGTCAGAATATCTTGAACGAAGTGCGCAAAGAACTCGAGGAGGTCAAAAAGAACCACGGCGACTCTCGTCGTACCGAGATCCTGCATACCACCAGCGAGTTCAACGTGGAAGACCTCATTGCCGACGAGGAGATGGTCGTCACGGTGTCCAACGGCGGCTATATTAAGCGTGTCCCTGTCAGCAGCTATCGCCAGCAACGGCGCGGCGGCCGGGGCGTGGCCGGCATGGAAACCCGCGACGAGGATTTCGTCCGCGACCTCTTCATCGCCTCCGCCCATCAATACATGCTCTTCTTCACCAACAAGGGCCGCGTTTACTGGCGCAAGGTCTACGAATTGCCCCAAGGCAGCCGCACCGCTCGGGGCCGGGCCATCGTCAATGTGCTCGACCTTACCGGCGACGAAGTCGTCACAGCGTGCTTGCCCGTGCGGGATCTCAACGAAGAAGGCCGTCATGTGTTTATGGTCACCAAAAAGGGTATCGTCAAAAAGACCGATCTGACTGCTTTTAGCAATCCCCGCGCCACGGGCATCATCGCCATCAACCTCAGCGAAAACGACGAGCTTATCGATATTCAGATCACCACCGGCGATGACAATATCCTTATCGCTACCGCCGATGGCTTCGCCATCCGCTTCCCCGAAACCGATGTCCGCTCCATGGGACGCACGGCCGGCGGCGTTATCGGCATTCGTCTAGCAGAGGGGGATGAAGTTATCGGCACTTCGATTGCCCACGACGATATGACGGTCCTCAGCGTCTGCGAAAACGGCTTTGGAAAACGGACCAAGGTCGGCGAATACCGCTTACAACACCGCGGCGGTCAGGGTATCATCAACATCAAGACCTCGGCTCGCAACGGCAAGGTGGTCGGCATGTTAACCGTGGCCGACGAAGATGAGATCGTACTCGTCGCGAGCGACGGCGTCATCATCCGAGTCCCCGTTAATGGCATCCGTACCATCGGCCGCAATACCCAGGGCGTCAAGTTCATGACTCCCAACGAAGGCGCAAAGGTCACCGCCCTCGCCCGCGCCCTCTCCTCCGCCAAGGAAGAGCGCATTACCGAGGATGGCAGTTCGGATCGGCCCGAGTCCACCTAGTCCCGCGCCGTTCGAGATCGATCTAACAGTATGACGCACGTTTCTTTCGAATCGTGCGTCATTGATTTCATACCGGCTTTCATTTTCAGAGGGCGGTGTCCCCTGCTTGACGGAACCTTCTTGCTTGTCAAGAGATTGATACAAATGGATACTGAAATCGACCATGGAGATGCCGAACGATAGGAACGCGTGGGCCGATGTTGTATATACAGCGCCGGTGGCCTACAATTCGTTCTAATGATTATGACAATCCATCGGATATTGATAGGGGTAGGGCTGTTTCTGATCGTGGCGGGGGGAGCGGCAGCCCAATCCTTCCCCAATTTGGTCATCGAAATTCACGAGGACCATCCTCTCTTTATATTCCGGACGGGGGGAAAAGACGCGGGTCTCCACCTGGACCAGGGCCGTCAGGTTGCCGCAGCGTGGGATGGGCTCGATAGCGCAATCAAGCCCTATGCCACCATGGAAATTGCCCTGAGCGGTATTACCGTGGCCACGCGCGAGCAACATGCCCGGGCCATGCTCGATGTATTGCAGACCGTCGATGTGCCGACGGTGCTCGAGGTAGCGGACGGGAACCCGGCCCATTACCTTCCCGTAGAGGTCATCGAATCCCTTCTTGCTGAGTTTTCCTGTATCAAAGGCGTCAGCGTTCGGGGAATGGCCTTTAACGAGTATGTCGCCTTCAGCGGCGGGGCCGAGCTGGCTACCCCGCCCGAGGCGCGCTGGCTCGTTCGCCTGCTCCAGACCGCCCCCCGCTATGGCCGGTTTGTCGCCATCCATCTCGACGACCTTCATTGGCCCCGCCTCATGGCCAATGCCTGGAGCGCGCCGGTATATGAAGCGTTACGGGTCCATAGGGACTATGTCATTCCCTTGGCGGCCTATCGCGGCCCCCATGTTATCCCGCAGATCAGCGCCACCCTCGGGCTGTGGCTCGAAGGGGCCGCCGGGCAATGGGGCGTCGCGGCGTCGTCCGACTGGTTTGTGGATGCCAATTTTATCGAGCCGGGCGTCTTCGGCCGACCGCGAGGTCCCGATCGCATGCCTCCGGCCCTCTACCGCGCCATGATCTCAACGGCGTCATGACCGGCGGCACGGTCTATGCCTTCGATCGGGCCACCGATCTGTGGTTTGGTCGCGAGGGACGGATGTGGGATCAGGCCATCCATCCCACCTTGCGCGACATTTTGACGTTGCGCCTGATTCCACGAAAGGACTTCGTTGCGCAAAAGGCTCGGGTGGCCTTTCAACTGGCCGAAGCCCGGACGGCTCAGGATTTCCGGTTCAACCTGCGCGACATCGACGGCGTATTCGGGGAAGGATACATGCTTCACGGGGCCTATGGCATGCTGTTGCCGGGGCAAAATCCCGAGTTGATTCCGAACTCGGGCCGCCATTATTGGACACCCATCGTCTCACCCCATGCGCCCGACGGGGCCCTGGACCGATTTCAATATGTAGTGCGCCCGGGGATCATGGCCAGTGCCCGTCACTGGACCGAAGCCCTCGACCGATACCATACGCCCGACGGCCTGGGCTTGGCTTTCATCAGTCGCGTGGGTCGCAGCGTTTTTATCCTGAACACCCGCGAAAATCTATACCAGCGGCAGGAGTTTCGCATACCCGCCATGCCCGCGCCGGTCCGCAATTTTACGGCGGTACGAGACGCGGAAGGCGTGACGTTGAGCTGGCCTTTTCGTGAAGGCGACGTGGCCTATCGGGTGTACAAGCGAAGCCCCTCGGGCCAGGATTTCGTAATGGTCGCCCACGACCTCACCGATCGAACCTGGACCGATACCGAGGCCGACCCCGATGCTACCGTGACCTATTCCGTCACCGCGCTGACCAGCGAAGAGGAAGCCTTTGAAGGGAGCGTCAACTTTGGCGAATATCTGGCCCTGAGTACGGTGGAGAGTCGTATTGCCGAGGAAGTAACCGTGGGGCGGATTATCGAGAGCGCCCGGAGCCGGAACATCGAAAACCCCATGAGCGCCTTGCCCGTATCTCAGTCCTGGTGGCCCAATACGGATGGTCTGCCGGAGGACCAACGGCTCATCGCCGACTCGATCGCGTCCCGCATCGAAGAATGGAGTCATGCGGTATCTGTCAAAGACCTCGAGGGCGTGCTCGACCTGTATAGCGACGATTACGAGGATCCCCAGGGATGGGGGTCTCAGTACGTCCGCCGGGCATTCCAGTGGTTTTTCGAGCGCTACGACCATCCGCGCATGCACCGGCAGATCCGCCGCTGGGAGTTTCCCGACGGCTCCAACCCCGACCGCGTCAACGTGCTACTCTACAGCCAGTTCACCGGCGTGGCCCTCACGGATTCGAGCGGACGGTTTGCCGACATCCCCGTCTATTTCCCCCGGACCGGCAACGGCGAAAGCTGGCTTACCTTTGCCCGACGCAATGGCGTCTGGCGCATCGTCCGCACCAATCCAGCCCTGCCCAACTTCGGCGATATCCTTAGCTTCTCGACCGGCCCCCATGACCCGTTTGCGCCGGGGCCGGATGTTTATAGCGGACCGTAAACCGTCCGTCTACGCGTGAGACAAGCGCCGCGGAAGGGCGCAGTCCGTCTCGACCAACCGATGATGGAGCTGTTCGATAAGGGCCTGGCGCAA
>PWNM01000529.1 GCA_003557825.1 Candidatus Hydrogenedentota bacterium
CAGGTCGATGTCACCTCGACGATGCAGCCCAACCACGGCCATCAGATCAAGGACATCGTCAAAATCGTCGTGGGGGTGAAATAGGTCGGTACAGTGAATGACCGGAACCGGTCTAATGGGTTCGGCCGCTCCGGCTAATCCCCCAAAGATGATCATCATCCATACCATACTTATACATGTACACCGCATCATTGTCATTGTGTTCGTCTCCTATATTGGTCATACCAACGTGATGTTCAGGTTATCATCCATCGGAGGCCATCCGGGTTGCATGATGCCTGAACCTATCGGGTTCGTACCGCATAGGTCGGAAGCAACCAAGCATTCCTTCTAATTGATGGATTACGCTATGCGCTCTTAAAGACCTTCGGCTCCGGAATGCGGTATGCTAAAGGTCCGAAACGCACAACCAGGGAGTACGATAACATGAACGCTCGCGAACGCATCCAGGCCACTCTGAACCGGCAACCCGTCGACCGCCGTCCCGTGGACCTATGGTATACCCCCGAAATCGCCACGGCTTTGAAACAGTTTTTCGGGATCGACGACGAGTTCGCCCTTTACCGGGCAATGAACCTTGATAAAATCGTGTGGGTCTTCCCGGGCTATCACGGCCCTGATCCCGACAGCGAAGCCTTGGGCAGCTCGCACTACGGCGGCGACCGGACCATGTGGGGCGCGCCGCTTAAAACCATCGATACGGGCACGGCGGTCTACCAGGAAATGCGGGATCCGCCTCTGCGCACCTACGAAACCATCGAAGCGCTTGATGACTATCCCTATTGGCCCGACCCATCGCGGTTCGACTATGAGGCGGCGGAGACCTTGGCTCGCAATGCCGCACAGGAGTTTGCGGTCATCGGCCCCTGGGTATCGTTCTTCGAGATCTACTGCCAATTGCGCGGTCTTGATCAAGAGTTGATGGACGTGATGATGAACCCCGACCTGGTCCATGCCATCCTGGATCGCATTGAATCCATTCAAACGGAAATGATGAAGCGCTTCTTTGAGGCGGCGGGCGATGTCGTCGACCTCGTGTTTATCAGCGACGATATGGGCATGCAAGAGAATCTGCTGGTCTCACTCGACACGTGGGACGAATATTTCAAAGCCCGGATGAAGCGGTGGTGCGACCTCATCCATTCCTACGGGATCAAGGTATTCTTTCACTCGGACGGAGCCATGGAACCGCTCATCCCGCGTCTTATCGATTGCGGCATCGACGTACTGAATCCCATTCAGCATGTGTGCCCGGGCATGGATACGGTCGCCCTTGGCGAACGTTACGGAGACCAGTTGATTTTCCACGGCGGCATCGACAACCAATCCGTGTTGCCTTTCGGTTCCGTCGAGGACGTTCGCGCGGAAACTCAGCGCTGCCTGGAAACCCTGGGAGCCGGCGGCAAGGGATACATTTGCTGTTCGTGCCACAACGTACAAGCCGGTACGCCGGTCGAAAACATCCTCGCCATGATCGAGACGGTACAAGCTACGCCTCTCGTCGAATAAGGCGTTGCAAGCATTTCCATAGCACTGTATGATAGCCGGTTACAGATGTGAAGTTTCGTAACACAACCAGAGGGAGACGTGATGAACGTTGTGAAAATCCAAGCATTCGCACTCGTTGTTGCCCTGACCATGGCGTTGGCAAACTGAGCCAATGGGATTGAACTGCCTGAGGAGAACGAAGTGGACAAAGATGACGTGTTGGTGGGGGTAACCTATTTCGCCGGCTGGTGGGAGCCCTTGCCGAATAAGTGGCATGTTCCCGCGGATACGGACTGGCGGCCCCTTTTCCCCGAGCGCGTCCCGCTGTTGGGCGAGTACAACGACCAGGAAACCATGAACCGCGAGATCATCGCCGCATCCGAACACGGCATCGATTTCTTCATCACCTTGTGGTACTACAACGAAGAAGGCGAGGAACGGGAACCCAATTCGCGCTTTCTTGAACGAGGCCTGACCAAGTTTGTCGCCTCGCCCGAGGCCCATCGGATGCAGTTCATGATCGAGTACTGCAACCATCCGCCCTACACGGTCGAAACCGAGGCACATTGGGAAGAGTGCATCGACACCTGGCTCGAGTTTTTCGCCCATCCCAGCCATCTCCGAATCGACGACAAACTCGTATTCAAGGTGCACAGCTTCCACTTCTTTATTCAGGAAAGCGGCGGCATTGAAGAAGGGCGACAACGACTTGAGCGACTGCGCGAGGCGGTCCGCGATGCAGGCCTGGGCGAGATGCTAATCGGTGCCGGCGTCATGTCGCAGGAAGCCGTTGGCGAGGGACATCCCGCCACGGAGCTGTTCGATTTTACCGGGACGTACATGGACGTGCCGCAACTCGAACCCAAAGACGAAGACTACCCATACGAAATGCTTGCCGAACAATCGGAGCAAGGCCGACGCATTCACGCGGAGGACGCCATCCCCTATGTCCCCTATCTGGCGGCCGGATGGAATCCCCGTCCCTGGCGAGACCCTCGGCCTGCTTTCGAGTTGCCCAATCGCGAGCAGTGGACCGCCGCGCTCGAGAAGATGAAGGCCGATGTACTGGAACACGACATGCTGGGCTTCCCCGGGCAAAACGCCTTTATCATCTATGCCTGGAATGAATATGGCGAGGGAGGCTTTATCGCGCCGACCGAAGGCGATGGCTACATGAAACTCGAGGCGATTCAGGAAGTGTTTGACTAGTCCCGTTATGACGGACATTGCCACACGCAAACGGGAGCTCCGGAACCAGTTTCTGGCGCGACGGAAAGCGTTGCCGCCGCTGACCTGTGCAGCGGCGGCAGCGGCCATTCTCAAGCGGCTCACCACCTTCCCTCCTTGGGTCGAGGCGGAGTCGTATTTTTGCTATGTCGCGTCGAAAGATAACGAAGTGGACACCAAACCTCTCATCGAGGACCGACTTGGGGCGGGCAAAACCGTGTATGTCCCCATTGCCCACCCGGACCGTTCGATGAACTGGGCTCCCATTCCCAACCTCGACGTTATGCAACCGTCACGATTCGGCGTGCTCGAACCGCCGCCCGAACTCGTCCCATCCGGCCCTGCTCCCGACGATGGCCTGGTCACTGTGCCGGGCATCGCCTTTGCGCCGTCGGGCTATCGCATTGGCTATGGCGGCGGGTATTACGATCGGTATCTTGCCCAGACCAACGGCACCACCGTGGCGGTCGCCTATGAAATCCAGATCACCGACAGCGTCCCGGTCGAACCCCACGATGTGCCGGTGGATTGGATCATCACCGAAGAACGTTGCATCCGGTGTTTAACAGGCCGGTTCGGCTCGGTGGGATAGCCAGCTTAATCCTCAGAACGGCTGTTGCACTCCAGGGCAAGCTTGTCGTCTTCCACTGTCACAAGCACCGTGCCGCCCTTTTCCAGCGAACCAAATAATAGCTCGTCCGTAAGCGGGTCCATGATCTCGGTCTGGATCAACCGGCCCAACGGCCGTGCCCCGTAGTGGATGTCAAATCCATGCTGGGCCAACCAGGACCGTGCGGCATCGGTAATATCCAAGGTGACCTTACGCGGCGTCAGACGACCTCGAACCTCATCGATAAATTTCTCGACGATGCGTTCCATGATCTCGGGCGATAGCGGATTGAAGGCGATAATCGCATCGAGGCGATTTCGGAATTCGGGACTGAATGCCCGTTCGATGGCCTTCATGCCTTTGCTTCGGGTATCTTCCACATCTCGGCCAAAGCCGATGGACTGGGCGGCCATGTCCCGCGCGCCGGCATTCGAAGTCATGATGAGGATGACGTTGCGGAAATCCGCTTTTTTGCCGTTGTTGTCCGTCAGCGTGGCATGATCCATGACCTGCAGCAGGATATTAAAGAGATCGGGATGGGCCTTCTCGATCTCGTCGAGGAGAAGCACGCAATGCGGATTCCGGCGGATCTCGTCGGTCAGCAGTCCGCCCTGATCAAAGCCGACATAGCCAGGCGGTGCGCCAATCAGCCGCGACACCGTATGTTTTTCCATGTACTCGCTCATGTCGTAGCGCGCGAAGTGGATGCCCTGTAGGAGCGCCAACTGACGAGCGGCTTCGGTTTTGCCCACGCCGGTAGGGCCGGTAAACAGAAACGAGCCGACCGGTTTTTCAGGCTGGCCCAGTCCTGCGCGAGACCGTTTTATGGAGGTGGCCAAGGCATGGAGCGCATCGTCTTGCCCGTATACCACCGCTTTGAGATCGGACTCGAGCGTCGCCAGGCGATCCCGGTCGGATGCCGATACGCTGCGGATAGGCACTTTCGCCACATCGGCGACCACGCGCTCGATATCCGTTACGCGTACGGTCTTCCGCGGTTCTCCGGGCATAAGTCGGATGGCCGATCCGGTTTCATCGACCACGTCAATGGCCTTATCGGGTAAGTATCGATCGGTAATATGCTTGGCCGATAATTCGGCGGCTGCCCGAATGGCGCTGCCCGTGTACCGAAGACCATGATGCTGTTCGTATCGTTTTTTTAGACCTTGCAGGATCAGGATGGTCTCATCAACCGATGGCTCTTGAATCTCAATCTTCTGGAATCGGCGGGACAAGGCGCGATCCTTCTCGAAAAGGTTCTTATACTCTTCGTACGTCGTCGAGCCGATGCACCGAATGGCCCCGGATGCCAGGGCGGGTTTCAAAATATTGGAGGCGTCCACCGAACCGTCGCTCGTGGCTCCAGCGCCGACCACCATATGAATCTCGTCGATGAACAGCACCACCTTCTCCAGGGCCTGCAACGCATTGATCACCGATTTAAGCCGCTGCTCGAAATCGCCGCGAAACCGGGTCCCTGCCAGCATGGCCGCTAGGTCGAGTTGCAGAATCTCCGCGTCTTTCAGGGCATCCGGCACGTTGCCCAGGAAAATATTCCGAGCCAAGCCCTCCGCAATGGCCGTTTTGCCCACGCCGGGATCGCCAACCAACACCGGATTGTTTTTGCGGCGGCGACTCAGAATCTGCGTGATGCGCCGGAGCTCGTATTCGCGTCCGATGAGGGGATCGATCCGGCCTGCCCGGGCCTGTTCGTTCAGGTTGATGGTGTAGGCCTTGAGCGGATCCCGTTGCGAGCGCCGTTCGGACGAACCGCCCGTCTCCAATTCTTCTTGCTCGTTCGGTTCAAACTCAGAGGTCGGTTCGAAGGGTTCTTCGGCATCCAGTTTCGAGATTCCATGGGAAACATAGTTCAGGATATCGAGCCGCGTAAGGCCCTCAGCAGTCAAAAAATACGCAGCGTGGGAGTCGTCTTCACCCAGTATAGCCGCAAGGATGTCGCCGCTATCCACTTCGTCTTTGCCCGAATAATGCACATGACTGATGGCACGCTGCATCAACCGCTCGAAGGCGACGGTCTGCTGGGGCACGAAATTTCTTCCTTCGGGAACCTGTTCAAGGTTTTCCTCGAAAAATTTCTCGAGTTTCCGTTTGAGCGAAGGGATCGTGCCCCCACAATGCTCCAACACCTCGCGACCGAATTCATCATCGCAGATGGCATAAAGTAAGTGCTCGATACATAAATATTCATGTCGGCGACGACGCGCTTCCCGCAACGCCACGCCCAAGGTAATCTCAAGCGAACGGCTAATCATCTTATTCCGGCTCCATGGAGCATTTCAGCGGAAATCCATTGGCTTCCGCAAGATCTTGTACAGTGGCAATTTTCGTTTCGGCAATCTGGGCCGGATACACGCCCGCAATGCCTACCTCATTATGGTGGACCTCGAGCATGATCCGGATGGCCTCGGCCGGCGACCGCCGAAAAACGTTTTCCAGTACCTCAACAACAAACTCCATTGTCGTATAATGGTCGTTGTGGAGCAATACTTTATACTGTCGGGGCCGCTGAACCTCTTCGGTTACATCGGAAACAGTTTCATGATGGGGATTTACATCCGTCATACGTATATAATGGGCCTTTCACTGCAAAAACGAATGTTCTACTCCATACATCATAACATACCTATAGGGTAAAATTAGGCCCACGTTGTAAGGGGGACATGGAAGAAGATCCTTGTAGCCTGATTTTGATGCAAGCAAATAAAAATTAGTTTAATAAGAAGGGATTGAAAAGGATACCTATGGGTGTCGAAATCGAACGCAAGTTTCTCGTGCGCAATGACGATTGGCGACAAGAAGTCCAGTCGGCGCAACAGATTACCCAGGGATATATCGCTGTGGGGCCGCCGACGGCGGTACGCGTCCGAATCGCCGATGGCGCTGCTATCCTCAACATCAAGAAGGCTACCCTCGACCTCGAACGCGCTGAGTTTGAGTTTTCCATACCGTTAGAAGAAGGAGAAGCCATTCTTGACTCATTGTGCGAGGGCCATATCATCCAGAAGACCCGGTATATGTTGCCCGAGGATGGTTTCCTGTGGGAGATTGATGTGTTTGAGGGTAGCAATGCCGGCCTTGTGGTTGCAGAAATCGAGTTGGAGGATGTAGATGACAAAATCCCCAAACCGGATTGGCTTGGCGAGGAGATTTCGGATGATCCGCGCTATCTGAATTCGTCTTTGACCATGCATCCCTATACCACCTGGTGATTGCAGGGCCGACTTTATCGAAAACGGCCAAGTGATTATAATGCGTTACGACAATTTGGCAATATTGACGGCGGAAGGAACCATTCATGGGAGAACAGCAACACAGGACGGATGTGGGTGATGAGTTGGTCAAACGGGACATCATCACCCGCGACGAACTCGACGAGGCCAAGGAGCGTGAAGAAAGCACGGGCATTCCGTGGTATCGTCAGCTTTTACAACAGAAGAAACTCGGATTTGACGTTCTCGAGATGTTACGTCACGAGTTCCACCCAAAATCACGGCGTGAAGAGCACCAAAATATGGGCAGAACCCTCTTGGCTATGGATGCAATCGACGAAGACCAACTGGGCGGGGCATTATTAGAACAAAAAAGCAGCGGTCGATTGCTGGGCAATATTCTGCTCGATATGGGCATTGTAGACCGAAAGACCATCACACAAGCCCTGAGCCGGCAGCATGGCATGGAGTTTTCCGAACTCGAGAAAACCCCCAGCGATCGAAAGGCGCTCGAAGCCGTACCCGAAAACATGGCTCGCCGAAACAATATGATACCCATAAAGGTGGAAGGTGATAGGCTTACTGTTCTCGTTGCCGATCCCCAGACCCGCGATGGCCTACGCGATGCCGGCATCTATTTGGGCATGCGAATCAATGCCATTTTGACTTGTGTGGACGATATCCGCGAGGAAATTGAACGACGGTACAAAGAATTACGGGAGATGCCAGAATCTAAATCCAAAGTTCCTCCCCCCGGTACCCGAAAATCCACCTACACTGGCCAGCAACAATCCTCTGATATCCCGGAAAAAACATCTAAGTCAAAGCCCGAGAAGGAGAACACACCCGTGAGCGATACTGAACATCCCGAAACAGAAACCAGCCGTGAACTCAGCGATAAAAATCGATTCAAAGAGATCGCCCAACAAGCCTCGGGAATGCCCGTCATCAAGCTGGTGCAAACCATAATCGAGGGCGCGGTAAACTCCGGAGCCACGGATATTCACATCGATCCCCAAGATCCGGAAAGCCGGGTTCGCTATCGCATCGACGGTATTCTGCATGATGTCATGAGCATTTCCCCGGACATCGAACCGGCCGTCATCTCCCGCATCAAGATTCTCGCCGACATGGACATCACCGAGACGCGCCGGCCTCAAGACGGCCATGTAGGGATGGAAGTGGGCGAAAACGAATACGACATCCGCGTGGCCACCCTGCCGACCTTCTTGGGCGAGCGGGTAGTTCTCCGATTGTTGGACCAATCCTCGGTATTGGCTGGCATGAAGGACCTGGGCCTCGAAAAGGAAGATGAAACAAAACTAGCCAAATTAATCGAGCAACCCTATGGCATGATTCTGGTTACGGGACCCACAGGAAGCGGTAAAACCACGACCCTTTATGCAGCGTTGAACCAGAAAAACGTCATGGAAGACAGCATTGTCACCATCGAAGACCCGGTTGAATACCAGCTTTCCGGCATAAACCAGGTTCAAGTCGATCCGGACATTGAGGTTACCTTTGCGAATGTCCTGCGGGCGTCGTTGCGCCAAGATATCGACGTGCTACTGGTTGGCGAGATACGCGACCCCGAGACGGCCCGTATCGCCACCCGCGCCTCCATGACCGGTCATCTGGTGTTCAGCACCATGCACACGAACGATGCGCCCGAGGCCATCGGCACGTTGCGCAATATGAATGTTCCATCCTATCTGATTGCCAGCGCATTGACGGCGGTCGTAGCACAGCGCTTGGTCCGGATGATTTGTCCGGAATGCAAAAAATCATTTACGCCCACCAAAACTATGCTCCAATCCGTAGGGCTGCCTCAGACCACCAAGAAGCTCTATCGCGGCGAAGGATGCGAGCATTGCTATCAAACCGGCAACAAGGGTCGAACGGCCATTTTCGAAGTCATGGAGATTACCCCGGAGGTCCGCAAGCTAATTGCCGCCGAGGAATCGGCTGAGAAAATCGCCAAGGCAATCAAATTGAAGACCATGGCCGATCGATGCCGCCTCAAACTCAAGAACGGCGTTGTGGCGCCCGAGGAATTCCTCCGGGTCATTCGGACCTAGATACAAGGAAAAATTGGATCTCCCAGCGTCGTTTTGCCGTGGCAGGACGGCGCTGGGTAATGGTAAAATGTTTGCTTTTCAAGGGGTGCTTTGGTAGCATGAGCGCGGGATTGGATAACTCGGTTGGGATCTGTGGATAACTTGGGGAAAATCGGTTGACCTTGAAACGCAAGGCATCCTTCCCATTTATTGACGCACGTGTCATAACACCTTGATTATAAACGGCTTATCGAAAAAATACTGCATTGAATTTATCCGGCGTTAATTTGCTAAGTCGTTGTCAAATAACAACTTAACATACTGCATAAAGGCGTCGGCAAAACAGGAAATGAACCGGTTCCGAGTGTTCCACAGACTGTGGATGATTCTGGTGATAACGTGTTCGAATGCATGTCTATAAAGGCATTCAACTTGTGTAAAACCTATTTGGGACCGTGGAACAAACGGGCATCGCGCCAATGTGGAAAATGTTTTGGAATTGATGTGGAAACGAGCAAAAGTTTTCCAGATCCCAGAGGGGTTATCCAAGGGCCTTCATTCGGCACGAACCGTACCTGTGGATGTTGGGGAAAACAAGGAGCATTTCCTCCCCGTTTTATATACAACCTAACATACTGAAATTAAACAACTTAGATTAGTTATCCAGATTTCCACACCGTATATGATTACGGTTACTTGGTTTATATAACAAGAATCTATATTCAGATAGGAAAACCTATCCACAGACCCATGGAGAGTCACACATGAAAATCAGCATCCCTTGCCAGGATTTGCAGGACGCGGTCAACAAAGTCAAGGCCGTGGTTTCCCCCAAGTCGTCCTTGCCGATACTGTCCCATATTCTGATCGAAACCGATGATAGCGCCATTCGGCTAAGCGCCACCGATTTAAAGGTGAGCATTGAATGTACCGTGGACTGCACCGTGCATGAACCCGGATCCATGACGGCCTCTTCGCAACGGTTGTCTTCGATACTGGGCGAATTGCCCTCGGGCGAACTGACCATGACCCTCGGGGAAAACAATGTAATTACCCTGGAGTGTGGGCGCATTCAAACCCGGTTGTATAGCCAGTCGCCGGAGGAATTTCCTCCCATGCGCAAGTTCGACGGCGTGACGCCGTTGCGGCTCGAGCAGGCGATTGTGAAACGGCTTTTCTCCAAAACCTCCTTTGCTATCTGTACCGATCAAAGCCGGTATAACCTGACGGGATTGTTATTCGAGCTCAAAGAGGGGCGGTTGACCGTGGTTGCCACTGACGGACGCCGCATGAGTTTGGCCATGGAAACGGAGAATATTCCTGAGGATGCCGAGGTGAAGGTCATCATTCCGGGGAAGATGATCAACGAAATGGAACGATTGCTCCAGGATGAAGGCGAAGTCCAGGTGTTTATCGACGAAAGCCAGGCGGCCTTTGAATTTGGTCGGATGCGCTTGAGCAGCGCGCTGATCGAGGGAACTTTCCCGAATTATGACATGGTAATCCCAAAAAAACACGACAAAGAGGCCGTGCTCAATACCTCCGAGTTTACCGCAGCCATTCGCCGTACCCAGACCATGACGAACGAGAAGTTTAACTCCGTGCGGATTGGCCTGTCGGATAACCAGGTGATGCTGCGCGTCAGCACGCCGGAGGTCGGGGAATACGAAGAAGAGCTTGGCGTGGAATATGCCGGATCCGAGATGGAGATCGCCTTTAATCCGGACTTTGTCGGCGATATTCTGCGTCGTATGGATACGGACCGGACATGCCTGATCCTGAAAGATGGGTCGAGTCCCGGTTTGATCAAGCCCTTTGGCGAGGATGGACCGTTGGATTCCTATGTCAATGTGGTCATGCCGATCCGTATCTGAGGTCGTTCGTAATGGGATGGGCGTCGGGTTTCCGGATTCGACGCCTTTTTTATATGGGGTCACCCCCAAGATGTGGTTTTCGGCTTTCCCATATATAGGTCGGGGAATATTTAAAGCGTATTGAATAGGGTGTGGATAACTTGTTGATAATCCCTGGGAATTGGGGAAAACATTTGAAGAGTCAATCGGCCATTGTCGGAGTTATCCATATCCTAAAACGGGTTAAGTTATTGAATACCAGTTCTTTACGGCTTACTTCCCATCATCAATAGGGAAGATAACTTTTGACAATTGCCTTGCGTGGTTTCCTGTGGAGTAGTGGATAGACCTGTGGATAACTTGGTATGTTGGGTCTGGTTTACAGAACCCAAGATCTTGTGTTAGCAGCGCGTTAGAATCCCAAGATTGGGATACGAACCGGGGTCAGAGCCGCCGGCAGTGCGGGTCTTACGGAGGAGAAATCATGAAAACAGTGCGTTTGGCGGTGATCGGATTGGGGACGATGGGCTCGGACTTACTGCATCATGCCGTGGATGTCCCCGGCGTTGAAATTGCAGCAGTTTGCGATCTTCAAGAAAACCTCTGTGACAAGGCGGTTGCAGTGGCCAAGGGAGCCCAAGCCTTTGCGTCGTACGAAGAAGCGATAGCCACGACCCAACCCGACGGCGTGTTGGTCGCGGTCCCTCAAGGATTGCACCCGGCGGTAAGCTATGCCGCCCTCGGAGCCGGATGCCATGTGTTCTGCGAAAAACCCATGGCATTGACGGTAGAAGAATGCCGACAGATGATCGGCGCGGCGGCTCAGGCGCAGCGGGGCCTTATGATTGGTCAGGTGTTGCGTTACATGCATCCCTTCATGCGTATCCTCGAGTTGGCCCGTTCGGGGGAACTGGGCAAAACCATCGGCGGCCGGGTTATTCGCACCATGCCGGGTTGGGCCGGTGAAGCGGCGCGTCCCTGGCGGGCCCTGCGGGCCGAATGCGGCGGCATGCTGCCCGAGGTCAATATCCACGAGATCGATTTTCTGCTCTGTCTTATGGGACATCCTACCGAAGTATTCGCCTATGGCGGTCATTATGTAAACAACGATGTGGACTACGAAGACCTAGTCATGGCCAACATCCGGTTCGAGGGCGGCGCTTGCGCTTCGGTAACGTCGTCGTGCTGCGATGCCCACGGACGCAACAGCGGCGAGATCTTTTTTGAAAAGGGCTCGGTTTACTACGATAGCCTGACCGGAGAGCTTCGTATCGCACGTTTTGGCGCGGAAGTCGAGGTTATCCCCTATGGCGAGTTGGGTCCGGACTGCGAGCCGGGGGTACGCCGGGAAGTCCGGGAGTTTGTCGAGTTCTGCCGGGGCGACGGCCCCCTGACCATCCCGGGAGAGGAAGGTCTGCGGAACGTGGCGGTGTGCGAAGCGGCTTACCGCAGCATCTGCGACCAACAACCCGTTGCCGTTACGGTATAACTCACGTAAGGATGTATGGTGCATGGCTATTGTAGTGGTTACCGGGGGCGCCGGGTTCATTGGCAGCAATTTGGTCAAAGCCCTTGTCGCCCGAGGCGACACGGTTCGCGTCATCGATGATTTGTCTTCAGGTCATCGGCATAACCTGGAAGACGTGTCCGATGAAATCGCTTTTTATGAGGGTTCCATCGAAGACGAAACCCTCTTGGAGGCAGTTTTCACCGGCGCGGAGGGATGTTTCCATCAAGCGGCGGTGGCCTCAGTACCGCGCTCGGTGACCGATCCGATTGGGGTCAACCAGGTCAACGTACAGGGGACGCTCCGGGTGTTTCGGGCCGCGTACAACGCGGGCATGCGGCGGGTCGTATTCGCCTCGTCGTCAAGCGTCTACGGCGATACGGCGGCACTCCCGGCCACGGAAGACCTGCCCCTGCAACCGACCTCGCCCTACGGAGCCGACAAGGCCTCCGATGAGCTCTACGGGGCCGTCTTTAGCGGGCTCTACCCCATCGACATTGTGGCCTTGCGTTATTTCAACGTATTTGGACCCCATCAGGATCCCGAGTCCGAATACGCGGCTGTGATCCCCATCTTCATCAGCCGGATGATGCACGGCGAGCGGCCGATTATCTTTGGCGACGGAACCCAAACCCGCGATTTCTGTTTTGTCGAAAATGTGGTGGGCGCCAACCTCTGCGCCTGGGATGCCCCGGGATCGATTGCCGGACGCTACAACATCGGCATGGGCCGGGCCGTCTCATTGCTCGACCTTGTTAATGCGTTAAATACGGTATTGGGTACATCGATGATCCCCGAGTTCGCCCCGTCCCGAACCGGCGACATTCTCCATTCCTACGGGGATATTACCCGCGCTCGGGAGGCCTTGGGCTATGCCCCCGCAGTGGACATCGAAGAGGGCTTGCGACGCACCGTCGAGTGGTACCGGACCCACCAATGAAAAACCGCCTACCCGATAGGATAACCGGGTAGGCGGCGGTGTAATAAACCGATTGATGGAAGCGGGGCTTAGCCCATGCCGCCCATCAACTGACCCCAATTCCGCATCTCGTGTCCCAAGGCATTGGGGGAATCGAATCCGGAAGTCTTCACGGGGAACCGCTCGTTCAACCGGACGAACTCGACATGACCGTCCATGTAGAGGACATTGCTGCCGCCGGGGACGTGGTTGAAGCTGGCCACGCCGTCGTCCACCACGCCAAAGTGCATATCAGTGCGGGCGCCCCAGGAGTCCCACATGACGGGCAGGTTGCTCTGAGACCTCGCGCCGGCAGCGGGGTTGTTGATGTCGGTAATGAAGAACCGCTCGATGCCTTCCCGCAGATGGCGGTAGCCGTTGGCCGGTAGAATGGAGCCGTCATCGTCGCGCCAAGCACTGGCAGCGGGACCTTCCGGCGTGTGGCTATAGGGTATCAGCTCGGCCGGGATATCGCCACGACCACGAACCCTCCAGTCAACGATCAGCGCCATATCGCTGCATGCTGGAGCTTCTGCCTGGAGTTGATCATTGCCATACACGATTAGATCACCGGGGAGTGCGCCCCACATGCCGACCATGGATCCCGCATGGATAATCTGGCTTTGGGACTCGACCGCCCATGGGAAATAGATGTATGATACGGGATGGGATAGAATCGCCGCCCGGCAGGCTTGTTCGATAGGGGTGCCTCCCTGAACACTGCGTACTTGCTCGGCGATGTCATCCCAAAGACCCGCGCCCCACATGCCATCATGGATGGCCCATTGCCGATCGGGTCGTGCGTCGGACGGACAGATCATGATGTTTGGGTCGTTCCAGTAATCGGGGTAGATGTCGTCTGCCGGCAACCCCATGAGCCACCCAATGCCCATGGTGTTCCAATGCTGGCCGTCCGGAAAGCTTCCGGCCCGATTCTCGGCGGAGTACATTTTGAAAATGAGCCCAAACTGCTTGAGGTTGTTGGCGCAACTGGCACGGCGGGCGGCTTCGCGGGCGCGGGCCAGGGCCGGCAGCAGAATGGCCGCCAGAATGGCGATGATGGCGATCACCACCAACAGCTCAATGAGGGTAAACCCTTTGCTTCTCTTCATGAGATGCTCCTTTCGTTATTGATACTTCCTGGTTCTTACCTACACACATCCAGTATGTGTGTACACTCGATTCTATCGCATGCATACGATATTGTCAAGCAAAACATGAATTAAAATAAAATGTATACACAGTAATGAGAGAATTGGTAGTATTGGGTAGTTGCGGCGAGGGTACCCTATGGCATCAACGAGACGCAGCATCGCTTATCATGACAGGGTACCTACACAATGGAGGGGGCTTTGGCGGAAAGAAAATGCCCGGTCCGAGGGGAGATCCGCGGACCGGGCGATTGAACTATTGGGATGTTATGGATGGAAGGATCAACCGAAACCGCCCATCAATTGGCCCCAATGCCGCATCTGGGTTCCCAAGGCAAAGGGGGATTCAAAGCCGGATGTTTTCACGGGGTATCTCTCGTTTAACCGAACGAACTCGACATGGCCGTCCATGTAGAGGACATTGCTGCCGCCGGGCACGTGGTTGAAGCTGGCCACGCCGTCGTCTACCACGTTAAAGTGCATGTCGGTGCGGGCTCCCCAGGCGTCCCACATGACAGGAAGCGTGCTTTGGGACATCGCCCCGGCTGCCGGGTTGTTGATGTCGGTGATGAAGAACCGTTCGATGCCTTCGCGCATGTGGCGGTAGCCATCGGCCGGTAAGATGGACCCGTCATCGTCGCGCCAATCACTATCGGCCGGAACTTCCCCGGTATGGCTCCAGGGAAGCAGATCCGGAGGTATATCGCCGCGACCGCGGATGGTCCAGTCTACGAGTGCGCGCATTTCGCCAAATGCGGGGACATTTGCCTGAAGCGCATCGTTCCAATAGACGATAACATCAGTGGGGAGTGCGCCCCACATACCCACCATGGACGCCGCGTGGAGCAATTGGCTCTGCGTCCGTGTGGCCCATGGGAAGTAGTAATAGGACACGGGGTGGGAAAGGATAGCCGCCCGGCAGGCTTGTTCGATGGGTGAACTTCCCTGAATACTACGGATTTGCTCATCAATATCGTCCCAAAGACCGGCGCCCCATAATTGGCCATCGATCTCCCATTGGCGATCGGGTCGGGCATCGGACGGACAGATCATGATGTTTGGATCGTTCCAGTAATCGGGGTAGAGGTCGTCTGCCGGCAACCCCATAAGCCACCCAATCCCTATGAGGTTCCAGTGTTGCCCATCGGGGAATCGGCCTCCCCGATCCTCAGCAGAGTACATCTTGAAAATGAGCCCAAACTGCTTTAGGTTGTTGGCGCAACTGGCACGGCGGGCCGCTTCGCGGGCGCGGGCCAGGGCCGGCAGCAGAATGGCCGCCAGAATGGCGATGATGGCAATCACCACCAACAGTTCGATGAGGGTGAACCCCCGTTTGTTTGATTTCGACATGGTTGTCTCCTTGTTTTGAATGTTCCATAAGTCTCTTTGTCAGTATGTATCCGTATATGCCGTATCACCTCCCTTTGTCGCGATCTTTTCTTTGACCAAGTAAGTTTGGTAATGTAACGTAACTGAGTTTTACTTTGAGTATCGCGCGTAACCATAATAATGCATGCGCTATGCTTTGTCAAGTCAGTTAAAATGATACGAAGCGGTGTCTAACGTAGTGGTTTGGCATGCGTAGTCATGCAGAGGAATGAAACAATAGCTAGGAGGCGTAAGGGACTATGATGATTAGATGAACCGAGGGGAATAGCACCAGAAAGATTACCCGCCCGGCGCTATCGCCGGGCGGGTGGTGGAGGGAACGGAAAATGCCGGTATCGTTGGATCAGCCTTGGCCGATTCGGGACTGAACCACATTTCCGTATAGGATGCCGTAATGGGTACCGCCTTCCGGATTGGGATCCAGCGGGAATCGGTCGGACGGGTAGCGCATGAAGGATACGTGGCCGTCCATGTAGAGCACATTGGCGCCACCGGGGGTATGGTTGAACCGTGCTGTCGAACCCGTGGCGGCTCCTTCGGGTTGGTCCCATTCGTCGCCCGTGGACACCGACACGGAGTCAAACATGACGACGATGTTGGTTTGGGCCATGGCTCCGGCGGCGGGGTTGTTGATGTCGGTAATCATGAACCGTTCGACGCCCTCGCGAATCCGCATGAGGC
>PWNM01000246.1 GCA_003557825.1 Candidatus Hydrogenedentota bacterium
CGTCGTCGGCGCAGGAAAGCCGCACCAGGCTGGATTGGCCTACCGTAGACGGCGGCGCCACCTCATCGACCAGCCAGCGCCGCGACCGGACATGTACCAATTCGCCCACCTCCGGCGCACGAGCCGGTAGATGGTATAACGCTCCCTCTCCCATAGACAGATATACCTCTCAGTTGAATTTCATAGGATGTCAGCTGCGACGACCAGAAGACCAGCTTATCCTTCCAAGATTCCCCGCTGTTTGCTGATACAGTATGATACCTTCAATACGCAAAATCAATCTCGAAAAGCAGATGGAACGGGAAAGTGGCGTGGGGGAGAAGACGCCCGGTATGCGCTGGAGAAGCGCAGGGATGAAATGTTATTTGACTCAGAGAGCGATAAAGCCACCGGAAGCGTCCCTATGCATTGTTACAATCCGATGTTGGTCGCCTTTTCGCTCACAGTGCGCGGAAGGTATAGGGTGGAACCAATACAGGGAACCATGTCTGGCCAAGGTCATCGAATACCTGCACGTGGTCGTTCTGTCGGGATTGCGCCAGGCGGGGCGGTTCATAGTGTCTGGGTCGGCGAATCTTGGGCTACTGGGTCACGTGTCTGACTATGCAGTCCACTTTGCGGAACAACGAAGGGATGAGGATTGACTCGCGGACGTGGTCTGCTCAATCCCTCGTCCGTGGGAATCGGCGTACATACATTTCCGACGATTCACAACTCCCGGTAGAAAGTTGATAAAAGAAGCGGACAAGGGGTACAAACAGGGCATAGGACAACTCAATGTATGGCAATCTGAAAACCCAAAGGAGGTAAGCCGCGATGCAGGCGCTGCGAATTGAAATAGATGACGATGTCTTACTGGGCCTTCAGCGCACCCCAGAAGAGCTTGCCGGTGAGCTGCGCTTGGCGGCCGCGGTGAAATGGTACGAAATGGGGACGGTCAGCCAGGAAAAGGGCGCGCAGATTGCCGGATTAAGCCGGACCGCCTTTATTGAAGCGTTGGGGCGGTTCGGGGTGTCGCCCTTCCAGGAAAGCGCGGAGGATATCCTAGCCGCCGTGCGAGATACCTGAGCAATGGCTACTACTGCGGTCTGCAACGCCTCGCCGCTCATTGTATTGGCAAAAGCAGGATACTTGGACGTGCTGAATCAGCTCTTTGACCATGTCCTGACTCCGGCTGCCGTGAAGCAGGAAATCCTGTCTGGGCCGGCCGACGATCCGGCCCGGATCGCTTTGGAAAGCGGCTCCGGAGTTGACGTCGTGAAACTTGAACCGGAAGTCACACCGTTGGCGTACTGGCGTCTTGGGAGAGGTGAGACCGAAGTAATCGAATACGCCCGCCTTCATCCAGGAACGGTGGCTCTTCTGGATGATCTAAACGCACGGAAAGCGGCGATCGCCTTGGAGGTGCCTGTATTGGGAACGCTTGGGCTGCTGGCCAAAGCGTTGAAAGGTGATCCGGATGCCTTTGCGGACGAAGCGGTGCAGCGTCTTGAAGCGGCAGGGCTGTATGTCGACCACAAAGTGGTTGCAGTGGTGGTTGAGACTTTGAGAAAAGGGTAGCCGTCCTGTGAAGGCAAGGCCATCTTTACACCGTCGGCCGGATGATAGATCCTAATGCCATTGCAACGGGAGGAGATATGCGATGGCTGAAAGACGTAAATGCAAGCGGAGTCGAGCGTGGCATCAGGCCTGGTGGTGGAATCCACGCTGCCACCTTCATTGCCGAACTGCTCAACTGTGAGGATCTGTCGCCAAGCCATGTCCGACGGGGCAGTCTGTTCGTTCTCCCAGCGGTTCACGGTGGCGAAGGACACGCCCAGAGGCTCGGCGAAGCGGGTTTGCGTGAAGTTAAAGCTTTCCTGCAAAGTCTTGATCAGCTGAATATAGTCCGGAGGGACAGATGATTTCGCCCTGCGTTTCAGTCAAATCTCACCATATTATAGTGCAACTTCACGATAGCCACGAGCATGTAGATGCTGACCGAGATCCAGATTTGGGTCTTCATATGCATTTCGCGCGCTTGTCAACAACGTGGCAATCTGCTATTATCTGGTCGGAAACGGCGCACATGAGTCATGCCAAGTCCCGACATTTTGTTTCATCCGCAAAAGGACATAGGGTGTAACAAATGGTGTAACAAAATGGGGCGATGGGCGGCACTTTGTGACGCTTCATGACAGTTGAGAGGTTGTGCAAACCACTGGATGGCAACACGTTACGTTTCCCGGCGATTCGTGACGACTCCCACCTGAACGCTTTAAGCGCCTTTTCGACGGCCTGTTGCGCATGAAAACCAAAGATGCGGTCGTCGAAGGCTTCGGGATCTCGCATGTTGCCAAGCGCCTTCAGGTCACTACTGGCCGTATTCAGAAGTTCCCGCGAAAGGTCATGACCGGACATAGAGGCGTCTCCCCTCATTAAGGCCCGTGGATACGATGTGCCCGGTCACGTTACGCCAACGCTCCATTTCCCACCGCGTATACACGAGAATGTCTTTCGATACGGGGAAAGACGCCAACCTCCTGTAAAGCCGCCCGGTAATGCGGCGGCGTCGGCGGCGCGTCTCCTCGGCGTCCGGCATTACCACAAGAAGATCCACGTCGGACTCCGCCCGATCCGTCCCCTTCGCATGGGAACCGAACAGGATCACTTCGTCCGGATGCACTTCGTCGACAATCGTCTCCGTCATCGACTGCAGCAGTTTCTCATCCATGTCCTATCCTCTCCGCGACCCGAGATACCATCGATTATCACAAATTCACCTGCACTTCGCGAACTCCCCATCAGCGGTGGATCCGTTCAATATGGGAATTGCTCGTACTCCAGGAATCACGCACCTTCAGTCAGCTACAACCCGACTTCGTGGCACGTGGCAATCATGGATTCATAGTATACAGAATCCACGCGATAGTGCGTGTCTACCTGCCTGCTCCAATAATAGGCAGGGACATCGCCTCCAAAGAACGGCATCGTCGGTATCGCTGGACGGCGACGAACCTCTCTTGCCACTCACGAGGATGTCGACTCGGTCCTACAACGCTTGGTCGGACAGACCGCAGGAGATTGCACACATGTCTAATATCTTTGACTTGCTGACATATCGACCAGACGGTATAGTGGTAGCTACGTTCGGTAGACAATGCGCTTGGCAAACCGGCTTGGGGGATTACGGATGAACGAGGCGAACAACCATGTCGATCGGGTAGTCACCGCAGCGTTGCTGCATGATATTGGGAAGTTCTGGAGTCGAACCGGGGCAGCGCCGCCGTTTACGTCTCAGGAATCGGAGCACTTCAGCACCTATGCCCATGCGTTGTGGAGCGCGCACTTTGTTGAGGACCATCTCCAGGACGCGGAGATAGCCCGCTGGGTGCGTGAGCATCATCGTCCCGACAGCGTCGAAGCCCAGTGGGTTCAGTTGGCCGATTGGCTGGCCTCGGGGGAACGGACCTCCGACGCAGGCGAGGCCAAGGGACGCCCTTCGGAAGCCGCGCTGGTCAGTCCCCTTTCCCAGATTGCCCTCGATGACCATGAAACCCGGGATACCCAATGGCGGCTTCCTCTGTCCGAACACGGCCAATACGACGCTCCGGCGTTTTTCCCACGCCGAGATACCCAGGTGGGCTCCGAAGACTATGGGCAGCTTTGGGCCCGTTTTGTGGCACAGGTTCGGGCCTTGCCGCCGAACGCGGTGTCGTCGGCCACGTGGCAATCACTACTCTGTCAATACGCCTCGCGCGTACCGGCCGCTACGCCCACCCGCGTGGGTTCCTATGTGCCGGACATCAGCCTATACGATCACTGCCGCGTCACGGCGGCTGTCTCCGGATGCCTGGCGGCGGCAGCCATTTCGTCTGAGCGGCTCGACGCCGTCCGGTCGGCCCTCCGCAGCACCCTCACCGCCCCGGGCGGAACGGAACCGCTGTTTCGGCTGGTATGCGGCGATCTCTCGGGCATACAGCATTTCCTTTACACCACCGGCTCCCGCCGCGCCGCCAAAACCCTTCGAGGCCGTTCTTTCGCGTTGCAGTTGGTGGCGGAACGCTGCGCCCATTCGCTGTGCGCCCAGTCCGGCGTGCCGTCCAGCTCCGTGCTCTATTGCGGAGGCGGACGCTTCTACCTGCTCCTTCCCCTCGGGGATCCGATCACCGAAATGGCGTCCGAGCTGCGCTGGAATGTCCACCAAGCCTTCCACGGCGCATTGACCGTCGTACTGGGCGAGACCCCGCTCGCGCCCATTGATCTGGTTGCCGAAGACGCCGAAACCGGCCGGGGCTGGCATCGGCTGGTGGACAAATGGCGAGCCATC
>PWNM01000568.1 GCA_003557825.1 Candidatus Hydrogenedentota bacterium
AGGAACCAAAGCAAACAGATGATGCTCGGTCAGGGTAAACATGACGAGAGGAATCACAAGTCCCGCAATCACCACACAGGCCATATATTCGAAACGAGCTAAGCCCGGCCCAAACCGCACGGGCAGGGTGCGTTTTCCGGCCCGACGGTCTTCGTCAATGTCGCGCAGATTATTGATGCACAGCAGAGCAACGGCGAGAAGGCCCGGCCCCAGGCTGGCCACCCCTACTTCGGTCGTCAGCTGCAATGCCTGAACATGATATGTCCCACCGACGGCAACCGGACCGAAAAACACCAGCACAAGGATATCACCCAGGCCAAGATAGCCTAACGGGTAGGGTCCGCCTGTATACAACAGGGCAATGAGCATGGCCGCAATACCAACACCGACATAAATCCAACCGCCCCGAACAACGATGTAGCACCCGGGGATGATGGCCAGCAAAAAGGTCAAAACCGCAGCGTTGCGCATGGCCTTGGGCGAGACTAACCCGGCCTGGGTAGCCCGCGTCGGACCTACTCGTTCACTTGTGTCGGCGCCATTTACAAAATCGGAGTAGTCGTTGGCGTAGTTGACGCCGATCTGGAGCAGCAAAGCGCCAACCAAGGCGCAGCATGCCGCAAGCCATTGGAATTGCCCATCGGCATAGGCAGCCGCCGTCCCGATTAGAACGGGCGCAACACCGGCGGGCAAGGTTCTGGGCCGAGCCGCCATCCACCAAACTTGCATCTTGGACATCATGGTTGCCAGTGCTCTATGGATGCCGGGGGAACCGCCCAAAATCGGGCGGGCGTTTCTCGTTGAATGCGTTTCGCCCTTCCTGGCCTTCCTCGGTTTGATAGAATAAGAGGGTTGCGTTTCCGGCGAGGTCCTGGAGCCCGGTCTGTCCGTCGCAATCGGCATTTAGGGCGGCCTTGAGGCAACGGATGGCTGTTGGGGAATGGGCGAGAATTTCGCGGCACCATTGCACCGTTTCCACTTCGAGCTGATCGAGCGGGACGACCGTATTGACCAGGCCCATATCGAGGGCCTGCTGGGCCGTATATTGCCGACAAAGAAACCAGATCTCGCGGGCTTTCTTCTGCCCCACGATGCGGGCCATGTAGCTCGCGCCGTAACCGCCGTCGAACGATCCCACCCGAGGCCCCGTCTGGCCGAAAATGGCATTGTCGGCCGCAATGGTCAGGTCGGCGACAAGATGCAATACATGACCGCCGCCGATGGCATATCCCGCGACCATGGCGATAATGGGCTTGGGACAGGTCCGCATTTGGCGCTGAAAATCAAGAACATTGAGTCGGTTCACGCCGCTTGCATCATCCACATAGCCGGCATCACCGCGGATTTTTTGGTCCCCACCGGAGCAAAACGCCTTCTCGCCGGCGCCCGTGAGTATAACCACGCCGATGGCGCCGTCGAACCGTGCATCGTGCAAGGCATGGCTCATTTCATCCACTGTCAGGGGACGAAAGGCATTGCACACTTCGGGACGGTTAATGGTTATTTTGGCGATCCCGTCCGCCTTGTGATACAAAATATCGGTATAGGTTCCCGCTTCCACCCAGGCCACCGGCATCGTCATTAGTTCCTCCATCGGTCTATTTCGCGTGATTCGGTCCACGTGGGTCAGTATACCCTTCGGGACGGGGCGCTTTCATTGTTCCCGGCGGACGCGCATGTTGTTGGACCACGGTAACCAATCCACCCGCCGTTGCCACAATGGGCAATACTACTGCGCTGTTTAGAAAACTGTCGAGAAAATGCAACGCCACAAAGGCGCATCCCAACAGCACGACCGCCCGAGTCGCGGGACTGGCCGTGGGTTGGTCGGCATACAGGATGCGGCGGCAGGTCACGGCAATGGGTCCAACGAAAATCAGGAGCATGGGGATAAGGCCGACAAGACCGAACATGCCCATGGCCATGGGCCACAGCGCCCAAGGTCGAGCACTGCCCCCATCGGCACGCCACCAGTCCCACACACCGCCGCCAAAGCCCCAATGATTCATCATACGGGAAGCATGTTCCTCCTCCCGAATCAGACGATACCCAAAGCTTCGTCGTCCGATTGATTCAAAGAAGCTCTGAATTTCAGACGCCACCGGCCAGCTGTCCACTAACAGCTCAAACCTGACCAGCCCCAATGCTCGCATAGCAATATAGGCCATCAAAAGACCTGCTGCGCAAACGAGCGCCAAGCGCCCATAGCGACGACTATCGGCTATCCACAGCATGCCCACAGCAAGGGGAAGAAGGACAATGGCCCCTAGACTCTGAGCCATAAGTGTTGCACCAGTTAATAAAATGACCGCCCACCACAGCGGGATAGGCCCTACACGCCCCGTAGTATCGCATCTCCACATTCCGATGGCTAACAAGGCCCCGCCAGCCAGCCAGATACCAAGCTGGTTACCGTGCTCAAACAACAACATGGGCCTAAAACCTACATAGCGGAGCGCCCCGCACCATTGATAGGGGTGAAATCCATAGAGCCATTCATAGAGATAGGGTCCGATCAAAAACTCCAGCAAGCAGAAGGGTAGAAGCATCAACGTGGCCAGTACCCACAATCGATACCATTCGACCAAACGACGGGCATTGCCAAGCCAAAGGCGGCCCGCTGCGTAGACAACACCCCAAGACAGCCAGAGATAGACGGTTTGTGACAGGGCACGTCCTGGAGGCGCCTGGGGAACGACCAAAAAATGGATCAGCGGCGCACAGCACCACACAACAATGGGTAAGTCCCACCACGACCAACGGTACCCCCGCAGCGCACGACGCCCGAATACGGCAGTGGAGATTGTCAATACCGTACCGAGAAGAGTTGCTTTAGTCCACCAAAACGAGGCGGGTAATACCACGCCGGGCAACGCTACGGGAATCTCGAGTTGATTCGTCTCGGCCATATAAACCGGATCGAAAAAGGCCACAGGCAGCACCACCCATCCGCTGATGAGCGTAATCATGGCTGCCCGTTCGGGACCATCGCGGAAAAAACGCCAGGCCATCAATACGGCCCAAAGTATCGTTATCATTATCATAATCGTCGTGTTCAAGGCTCCTCCGGCTTCTTCGCATTCCGTCAAATCACCTTCGTTAATGGTCAAGACTGTATCAGGAACAAGACTGTTACACAATGACGGATAACGCATCCACGGAGGGATTGAGCAATTGGAGCATATTTTGGGACAATAGAATAGGTAAAATGGCATATGTCTGCCATGTCGCATACAATAGAGCATATAGCTGAAGCACGTGAGATGGGAAAATGAGCACGGAAGTTAGAACGACTGAGGATGTGTTGAACCGACTCAAGACATTCAAGGAACGCCAACAAGCGGAATATCACCTGATCAGCTTAGGGGTTTTTGGCTCCTTTGCCCGCGGGCAGACCGATGAAAAAAGCGATGTCGATATCGTCTTCGAAACGGACGCGCCCAACTTGTTCCGGACTGCCGAGATGAAACAGGAACTTGAGAAGCTCCTTGCTCGACCTGTTGATGTTGTACGTTTACGACCCCAGATGAACCCGCGTCTCCGCCAACGCATACTCCGGGAAGCTCGGTATGTTTGACAACCGCGATCTGCTGGACAGGCTGTACGATATTCAAGAAGCATTGAATTCCTAGTCACAATGAAAGGATGCTTTTATGAATCCCCGCCCTATGCAGGAAGACAAGTCGCACATTCATTCCACTTGGAGCCTATCGCTCAGTTCCAGCAACTCGGCCACTCGGCGCGCATAACGCCATGGTTCTGGGTCATCGGTTACGAGGGTGACAGCGCTATGTTCGAGGGCCAAGGCCAGCGCTTGAGGCACATCCATGAATCGCAAGACGTTGTTGAGTTCCGGTCCGTCGTGATGGGAGAGGGGCGGGTGCTCGAGCCGTAGATGGTCAACACGGCCGTCCAAGGTAGCGGCATATAGGGCCAGCGCGGCCATGTCGCCTTGGGCATGCAGGTGGATGGGCAAACCGGCGGTGGCATCGTGCTCGCGCAACCACGTCAATGTGCGAACCATATCGAGAACCCGTTGGCCATCGAGGGTCAATCCAAGAATGGGGAAACAACGCCGCAGGTTAACCGCATCCGACGAATCGGGCTCGGCCCAGGCAGTGGGACCGATGCCACGGGGAGCCAACCCGACAAAAACAGCGTTGACTGCCTCCATCATCTGGAGGCTCTGCTGAAAGGCTTCGGGGTCCGGTTCGACCTCGGGATGGGGCAGAAGAATGTCGCCAAAACCAGCGCTCATCGCCGCAAGACCATCGAGCCAAGACGATTCATCGAGAGCAAGAACATAT
>PWNM01000413.1 GCA_003557825.1 Candidatus Hydrogenedentota bacterium
GCGATGGACCCATTGGAGGCCGCCACAGTATCGCCCGGCAACCCGGCGACGTAGCCATAGGCCGCCTCGCGATTGGGCATGTAATAGGCCACCAACGCGCCACGGTCGGGCAGGCGTTTTCGCCCCACGCGGAGCGATGTAAACGGCAGCCGCCATCCATAGGCCCGGCGATCGACCAGGGCATGATCGCCCTGGCGAAGGCGCGTGCCGCCTCCGGAACGGGAAACAGGCAAGGATTGTACAACAAATCGGGTTAGAATCTCGTATAGCGCCGCCACTAAGGGAATCCCGACAAGGAGGCCCAGGCCGTACCACGTGCGGGTAAAGCCCGTGAAATCGCGACGCCTGTCGAGGGGCCACCAGATGCAAAAGGCCCGGCCGACGATGTGTTCCTCAGGTATCCAGCCGAAGGCCCGACTGTCGCGGCTTTGTCCGCTGTTGTCGCCGAGGAGGAAGTAGGCCTTCTCTGGGATTTGTCGATAGGCCTCGTCGGGCAGTACGCCGTAACGGAAGGGTCCCGCCGCCTCGTGGTGCATGTCGAGAAGCTCGCGGGCCACCTGAAACGCGCCGGGTTCGATGTCGCCCACAATCGCCTCGATGGTCTCGTCACTGGCCGACGGCAGATGAACCTCCGCAGCATAGGGCCGAATTGCGTCGAGGTGGGCGATGAGCTTCGACGAGTTGACATGGCGCGGGTTGAGGATGGGCGGCGGCTCGGGAAGCTGGCCCATTTGCACGATGAACCGACGGATGGCCCGGTCGTCCGGAGCCGTGGTGTAGTGCAGGATGTCCCGAAGCGGCTCGGGCGGCTCGATGGGTTCGCCGTCGACATGGATCAGGCCGTTGGCGATGCGTACTTCCTCGCCCGGCAGCCCGACCACCCGCTTGATCATGACCTCGCCGGGGAGTTCCTCGTCGACGCCCTTAAAGACGACCATGTCCCAACGGGCAGGTTGGTCGCGGGTGTATAGCCGTCGGTCCGCGTAGTGGATCAGGGTATTCGTAAAGGGGATGCGCACCCGGTTGAGGGGAAACCGCGGCCCATAGATGAACTTGTCCACGGCGACGCGATCGCTGGTCCACCAACTCCGCCATCCGTCGTCCGTACCTTGCAGGGTCGGCTCCATCGATGCGCTGGGGATGCGCCGCGGTTCGAGCCACGCCCAACGGACCACCAGGACCACCAGAATAACCACGAGCCAGCCACGCAAATGGACACGGGCCCAGCGCCCCAAGGTCATCTGCCCATCCGTTGCGTGGTGTTCAGTTCCGGACTCCGTCATCTTCGCGTTCTACAACCAATCCAATCTCGTCGGCGGATTCAACACGGCCATCAATCATCGTCGTTGACGCTCAACAAGGCCATGAATGCTTCCTGGGGCACTTCGATGTTGCCCACCTGCTTCATGCGCCGCTTGCCTTCTTTCTGTTTTTCGAGCAGCTTGCGTTTCCGCGTAATATCGCCGCCGTAGCATTTCGCCGTGACGTTCTTCCGCAGGGGTTTGACCGTCTCGCGCACCAGGATGCGGTTTCCGATGGCCGCCTGGATGGCCACCTCATATTGCTGCCGCGGAATGAGCTTGCGCAAGCGGCTCGCCAGGGTGCGGCCCACGTGTTCGGCCTGGTTGCGATGGACAATGCACGAGAGGGCGTCTACGGGCTCGCCGTTCAGCAGGATATCCAGTTTGGCCAGTTCGCCGGTGCGGTAATCGATGAGCCGGTATTCGAGGGAGGCATAGCCCCGCGAATAGGTCTTGAGCTTGTCATAGAAATCGAGCACCACCTCGGCCAAGGGCAATTGGTAGACCGCCATGCACCGTTTGCCGTCGATGTAGTCCACCCGGACATGAACGCCCCGCCGTTTCTTGCACAAGTCGATGACGGCGCTCAGGTATTCCGTCGGACAGATGATCTCCGCTTCGATGTAGGGCTCTTCGATGCGCTCGATTTCGGCCGGCGGCGGCATCTTCGAAGCATTCTCGACCACGAGCTGTTGCCCTTCCGTCGTGACGATATGGTAGGCCACATTGGGCACCGTCGTGACCAGGGTCAGGTCGAACTCGCGTTCGAGGCGTTCCTGGATAATCTCCATGTGCAACAAGCCCAGGAACCCGAGGCGGAATCCCAAGCCCAAGGCATCGGAGCTGTCCGCCTGAAACACAAAGGACGCATCGTTGACCTGCAACCGTTCGAGGGCGTCCCGCAAGTCCTGGAAATCCGTGGCCACGGCCGGATACATGCCGCAGAACACCACGGGCTGCACCTCTTTATAGCCGGGCAGGCGCTTTTCCGCCGGGTTGACGGCGTCGGTCACCGTATCGCCGATCTTGACGCTCTGCAAGGACTTGATGTTGCAGATGAGATACCCCACTTCGCCCGCCTCGAGGGTTTCCATGGGCCGGGGTTCGGGGGAAAATACGCCCAACTCGGAGATCTCGTAGCAGTCGTCGTTGCCCATGAGTTCGATCCGCTCGCCTCGGTAAGCCCGGCCTTCCACCACCCGGATGTAGATCACCACGCCCCGGTACGAATCGTATTTGGCATCAAAGATCATGGCCCGCAATCGAGTTTCGCGGTCGCCTTTGGGGGGCGGCACCCGCTGCACGACGGCTTCGAGCACGTCTTCGGTTCCGATGCCCTCTTTCGCGCTGGTGAGCACCGCATGGTCGCCATCGAGTCCGATGATCTCGGTGATCTGCTGCCGCGCCCCTTCGATATCGGCTCCGGGCAGATCGATCTTGTTGATGACGGGGATGATCTCGAGGTCCTGCTCGATGGCCTTGTAGGCGTTGGCCAACGTCTGGGCCTCGACGCCCTGAGCCGCATCGACAAGCAACAGCGCCCCTTCGCAGGCGGCCAGGCTCCGCGATACTTCATAGGAAAAGTCCACATGGCCGGGCGTATCGATCAGATTCAACACGTACTCGACGCCGTCGTTGGCCTTGTATTGCAGCCGCACGGCCACGGACTTGATGGTGATCCCCCGCTCTCGTTCGAGGTCCATGGTATCGAGGGTCTGTTCTTTCAGCTTGCGCTTGTCCACGGCCCCGGTGAATTCGAGCAGCCGGTCGGCCAAGGTCGATTTGCCGTGGTCGATATGGGCGATGATGCTGAAGTTGCGTATCCGTTCTTTGGGCGTACTCATGTAATAGCGCGTATATCCATCAAGTTGGGAGCCTCCGCTGGGCGTACCCTTCGTCGCGGGACTCCGAATCGGTTCTATTTGCCAAACATCTGGTCAATCACCCGCAGGCTGCGAAACTCGGCCTCGAGCTGGCGCATGGTGAAGCGACGCAACAAACCAAACGCGGCCTCGCCTCCAGCTTCGGGCGGCGGGCACGCCTCGTAGGCCTCCGCCAAGGCGACCAGGGCCGCATGTTCCCCGCCGGATAGGCGCCGGTCGCACGCTTCGCCCGACGTCGTGACGCCCGAGTCGAAGGAAAACCCCGTGGCCGCGCCGTCGGGGACAATCTGCGGGGAAAACCCCGCCACGCTCAGCAGTTGCATGGTCATCCAGGCCGTATGCCACCGGGCATCGTGCTGCCATGTGTCAAAACTATGCAGTCCCGCCACCAACGTGTCATACAACTCGAAGGACGGCTCGTTTTCCTGGGCCGTCCGATAGGCAATCTCAAGCGGAAAGGCCGCATAGACCGCTTTTTCTACATCGGCCCGCAATCCCGGGAACCGGTCCAGCACGGTGGCTTCGCCCAGTTTTTGGACGTTGCGGCTGTCTTTCCAATAATAGATGATCTCGAGCCGGTTAAAGGTTCCCAACGCAGACGACAAGGGGCTTTGGGGACGCCGCGCGCCTTGGGCCAGGCACGCCATCCGCCCGCGCTCGGGGCACAGAAACGTGATGATCCGGCTGGTCTCACTAAAATCCACGCCGCGCAATACCACGGCCTCGCTTCGTTCCTGCGGCACCTATCGCTCCCGCATGGGGTTTCACACTGCACGCACGGCGGTTTCGGGAATCGGACGAACACCAGGCGGGCATACCTACCGTATCATACCATTCCCATTGGAAATCGGGCAACATTTTCGGACCTTTCGCAACTCGTCATGACCCGTTCCTCGATGCGCAATTGGCCCCGTATGCATGGTCCTGCGTATAATACGCCCTCTGCAAACCAACTACCCGTACCCGTAGAAAGGACGTTTGTTTCCGATGCTCGACATCAAACTCTTGCGTGATACGCCTGACGTCGTTCGGCAAGCCATGGCCGACCGGCACGCCCCCATCGACTTGGAGCCCCTGCTCGAACTGGACC
>PWNM01000063.1 GCA_003557825.1 Candidatus Hydrogenedentota bacterium
CGATTGGCCCTCGACATTCGCCAACTCATGCGCGACCAGGGGTTTCGCGAGGAGTCCCGTCACACGAGCGCCCTCAAGGCCGTGCGGGCCTATCGGATTCGGTGCGGCCAGATTCGGGAGAAACGGAGCCGTGTCGATGTGCTGACCGAACGGTTGGGCGCGATTGAGATCCAACTCGAGGACGAGAAGGCAGACTTGACTCGGAAGCAGGATGCCCTCGACCGGTTCCTGCGCAATACCGGGGCCGAATCGCCCGAAGATTGGCGGCGCATGGCGGAAATGGCCCGGGAATACCATGCCGCCTGGGAGGAGCGCCGGACCCTCGAGGAAAAATTGACGACCCTGTTGCGCGGGGAGACCCTGGAGGAATTGCGTACATCGGTCGGCCCGGATCCGGTCGAACCGCCTTCGGGCGAACTCGGAGCGGCGGACTTGCGGGCGCGCTTGGGAGCGCTCGATGAGACCCTCGAGCAACGGCAACGGGATGAGCAAGAGCTTACCGTCCATATTGCCGAACGGACGGGCGGCATGCGGTCCCTGAACGAGATCGAAGAGGAAAAGGCCGTGTTGGAACGGCGCATCGAGGAATTGACCCTCGAGTTCGACGCCGCAGTTCATGCAGCGGGACTCATCGAAAACATCGCGGGCGACCGTCATGCCCGAATTGCGCCTCATCTGGCAACCACCGCCAGCGAGTATCTGGCCGAGATTACGAACGGCGCGTACAACGAATTGCTCATCAGTCGGGACCTGCGCATCAGCGTCCGCATTCCCCAGACCCAGCAGTTGAACGAAAGTCCCGAACGCCGCCTGAGCAAAGGCACGGTGGACCAGATTTACCTCGCCCTGCGCCTGGCCTTTATCAAAAGTCTGAGCCGCAATGGCGAGACTATTCCCATGCTGCTCGACGATCCCTTTTCGAACTATGACGACACGCGGCTCGAACGGGCATTACAGCTTCTCTCGCGGCTTTCGGAAAATCACCAGGTACTGCTGTTTACCTGTCACGAGGATCTGACTGCAACCGCGCAACAAATGGGCGCTTCGGTGTTGCGACTCTAAGGCGGCGAGTTTTGCGGCGCAGTCAGATGCCGTGTACACTAAGGCCGCCATTGTTGAACACACAGGGACGCGTGTAGGGGGCCATGCAACGACAACGAGCCCATTGCGCGGTACGGACGGAAAGCATCGTATGAACTGGGAATACTCTGGGTACCTAAAATCTCTTCTATATGAACCCGACCCCGCCATGCGCGAGAAGGTGGACGCGATTGTCCTGAAGGCCCAGGATATCGGGCAATGGAACACCCGGGATCAGGAGTCCGATCCAGAATGGAAGCGGCCCCATTCCTCGCGGAGTCGGGTTGAGAACGCCGTGCGCCTGCAGGGGCGATTCGAGGACGTGCGTCGCATGGACAATATCCCCATCGACGAACCGGGGTTCTGGGTGTCGCTGAGTTCGCTTGGATGGAAAGACGATCGACTGCCGATAGATACACGGCAATACCCCATCTTCGAAATTACCTATCGATGCACCAGCGACAATGCTATTCCGCGGGTGGTGTGGCTCTATCCTGACGGAGGCATCAACCTCTTCACCTTGCCCCAGACCCGCGAATGGCGCACTATTGTGCGACGCATTCCTCATTTTGGGTTTCCTGAGCAGGTGGATGACGTGGTTATTCGTCTCTATTCCCCCACGCGCACGACCGAATCGGTGGACATTCAATCCATCTGTTTCCGGGCCATGAGCCCAAACGAAAACGAGGCGGTCACGAGCGACAACGCCCGCCTCGCGGCCCATCCCGCGCCCCCCCAATACCCCATTCTCGAACGGTTTCTACCCATCGGCGTACGGGTCGACGCGGCCGTGGCCCGCCGCCTGGGAGACATGCTCGGCGTTACCCTATCCGAATACTGGGGATTGGCGCTCGAAGACATCGTCAAACACCACCACAACTGCATCTGCGTCGAAAACGTGAACCAGTTGACCGGGCCGGAGCGGGACGAACTGCTCGCTGTGGCCGACTCCTATGGAATCAAGATCGTCGTGTGCCACGACTACCCCGGCGTAGTGGATACACAGGATTGGCGCGAGATCATCGAGGATGACATCGCGCCCTATGCCGATTCGGATACCATCCTGGCCTGGATTCTATGTAACACCCCAACAGAAGCGGATTTTCAGGGGCAGCTAGTGGCCCGCCAACTGCTGCAGGAAACCGACACAAAACACCCGCTGATCGTTTCGACCGAGTTACCCGGCGCGTTCCCCCTCTTCGCCGGCCATTTCCCGATATCCGGGTTCAGCTACCCTACGTCTCATGCGCCGCGGATTTTCGGTAAGCTTATCCAGAAACACTTCCCCTTATTCAAAGGCCAGCAGTTTTGGGTCGATGCGACCACGCTGGTCCGTGCGACGGGAACGCCCGAGTGGAGCAGTTGCCCCGAGTTACGGCTTATGATAAACCTGGCTTTCGCCTGCGGAGCCCGGGGCTGGTTCAGCAATTCCTATCATAACGACCCCATCTGGGCGGGAGGTTCCTGTGAACGGTCGTTGACAGGACCGTTTCTTACGTTCTCCGATTTATGGTCCGAGTTGGACATTTCGATGGAACGATACAATGCGTTGGCCCCCATGCTGTTGTACGCCTCGCCCGAGCGTGCGCCCGATATCGAGCGAAAATACCTCACCAGCGGTACTGCCGGCGACCGCCGAACCTTGCCCCGGGGCGTTTCGCCTACGGCGCTTTATCGGCTTAGCGGATTGGATTACAACTTGTTCTGCCTGGTCAGCAACGATACCAAGGGCATGTCCACCTTGAATATCGAGATTCCGGAGAAGGACATCCGAGGAGTACAGCTTTACGACATTACCGATTTTGTGCGAACCCGGCGGTGGGCTCAGATGGAACTGGAACGCCACATTGAGATGTTCCCAGGCGAGGTCCGCATTGTTCTGTCTGGCGAGCAACCGGTTTGCGATTACTGGCGCAATGCCATTGCCGCACGACTGATCGAAGACGACCGGCGGCAACTTGGGTTCAGCCTCGACCTGGCCCATGCGTATCACATCGATACAAGCCATGTGCGCCAGTTGATCGATAGCGTCGGCGAGGGCGGCGACGTGATGAAACTGGATATCATGGACCGGGCGTATCACATGCTCGTGGACCTGAGCTATGGCTGTCCGGCCATCGCCGAGCCACGGACCAACATCATCGACGCAAGCGCGGCCGTCTGCGCTTGCGACGGTGTTTTGTGTCGGATGATGGGCCGAGGCATGACCGAACAGGCCCAAGAGCTTGGGCTGAAGGTGATTCCTCTTGCCCGCGAGTTCACCAATCTACGGGTCGAGTTGCGTCGGGGGCGGGGAGCTGAAATTGCCGAGCAGACCGGTGATTTGGTCAAACGGAGCCATGCTTTACTCAGTGAAATTCGCGAAGTGGCAAAGCCGATCTTGAAGTCGTCGCCCAAACCACCGCCACAACTGCCCCTTTGACTATAAGAATGTCCGGGAAATCTCGATTCTATGGCTTGACTGCGGGAATTCCCCTTCGGTATCATACCGTCGGCTGCGCACGGCCTGTTGATGGCCGTCCGCTTTAAGTATGCGTTAACCATCGCGGAGGCTAATAAACGAATGGCAAAGGTGGAACTTAGGAACGTTCGCAAAGTATTCCCAGGCAACGTGGAGGCCGTTAAAGACGCCAATCTGACAATCGAGGACAAGGAATTCGTAGTGCTTGTCGGACCGTCGGGATGCGGAAAATCGACCACGCTCCGTATGATCGCGGGTCTCGAGGAGATCACAGACGGCGAAATCTATATCGGCGACACGATGGTCAACGACGTCCCTCCCAAGAATCGTGACATCGCGATGGTGTTTCAGAACTACGCGTTGTATCCCCACATGACCGTGTTTAAGAACATGGCCTTTGGGCTCATGTTGCGGAAGTTTCCGAAGGACGAAATCAAGCGGCGCGTTCATGAAGCCGCCGAGATTCTTGATATTACGGAGTTGCTAGAGCGCAAACCGAAGGCGCTTTCCGGCGGGCAACGGCAGCGCGTGGCCGTAGGCCGCGCCATCGTTCGGCAGCCGAAGGTTTTCCTGTTTGACGAGCCCCTCTCGAACCTGGACGCCAAACTCCGCGTCCAGATGCGCGCCGAGATCAGCAAACTCCACACCCAGTTGCAGTCCACCATGATCTACGTGACCCACGACCAGATCGAGGCCATGACTATGGGCGACCGCATTGTCGTGTTGCTTGA
>PWNM01000224.1 GCA_003557825.1 Candidatus Hydrogenedentota bacterium
CGGTGACGACCATGGGCTTGACCAACGGTCCGGCGATCCACACGATAAACCGCAGATGGCCGCATCCGTCCATGGTGGCCGCATCAAAGTAATCCACCGGCAGGCCCCGAAATGCCTGGCGCATTAGGAAAATGGAGAAGGCGTTTGCGCTCCAGGGGACGATCAGGGCGGGATAACGATCGTACCAACCGAGATTGCGAATAAGCACGAAGTTGGGAATGAGGGTGATTTCAAAGGGGATCATCATGGTGGCCAAAACAAGGGCGAAGAGCAAATGCTTGCCTGGGAATTCGAGCCGGGCGAAGGCGTAGCCGGCCATGAGCGCCGTGATGATGACGCCGGCAGTGACCAGGAAAGAAACCAGGAACGTATTGTAGAAATAGATACCGAACGGAGCCGCTTGAAAGGTTTCGATGAAGTTGCCCCACTGCCATTCGTCGGGGAAGACCTGTAGCGAAGGGGACGAAGCCTCCCGCAAGGTCTTGAACGATCCGCCAATCATCCAGATAAACGGGAATGTGGTCAGGACGGTTCCCGCAAGCAAAATGGCATATATCAATGCTTTGCGGATCATTCGTAGTGCACCTTACGGCCCAGGAAACGCCATTGAACCACCGTGAGGGCGATGATGGCCACTGCCAGCAAAGTCGCCAAGGCCGCTCCATACCCAATACGCTGTCGTTCATAGAGGCTGGCGAAAATGTAAACGGTCATGTTCATGGTGGTGTTGTAAGGACCGCGCCCAGTACCCGTAAGCGCATAGAAGCTGTTGAAGGCCTGGAAGGATTTGATACTGCTTACGATCAACAAGAAAAACAGCGTCGGCGAAAGCATGGGTATGGTGATATGGCGGGTTCGCTGCAACCAACCTGCGCCGTCGATGGTGGCTGCCTCCTCGAGTTCGGGAGGGATGGCGGCCAGACCAGCCAACAGAATGACGATCATGAACCCGCTGCCATGCCATATTTCGAAGAGAATGACGCAGCACAGGGCCAAACTGGGTCCGACGCCTTCGGGAATCCAGCCTCCGCTGATCAGATGCAACACGCCGCGGGGTTCGAGAAGCCATCGAGGCCATTCCGAAGGGGGAAGACCCAAAGCGCCCAGCAGATTGTTGATGGGGCCGATTTGAGGATGGAGCAACACCCGCCACACCGTCGCTGCGGCCACCACGGAGGTCACATGGGGTAGAAAGTAGACGGTACGGAAGAACCCGCGTCCTCGACCAATCCGAAAGAGAAAGCTGGCAATGAGGTAGCTTAACACGAGCGTTATGGGAATGGTTCCGAGAGCAAAGTAAACCGTAACGGCGAGGCTGTTCCAAAACGCGGGATGATCTAGGGCTTCCCGGTAGTTGTCCAGTCCGACAAACCGCATATTGATGCCCATGCCGCCAAACAAGCTGAGATAAAGGGACAATAGGAGGGGTAGAAATCCAAATAAGGCTATCACGCCCATGGCGGGCAGAAGCAATACTATGGCCGTAGGCGTATCCTTGAATCGATGGGACCGCCATCGAGCAAGGAGCGTATCCATCTTCTCGAGGAAACGGTCGATGGCATTGCTTAGAGGTCGCCAAAAGACGACCGCCAGGAGTATCGCGGCGCCGAGTATGAGCGCTGTAGGTTCTATCATTCCGCAGCGTACTCCAAATAAGGCATCAGACATTCCACCGTTCGCATGGTAGCTCCCTGATTTTCCCGTACGGCGTTCTGTCCTGCCGTTGCCATCTGAGCGCGTTTATCGGTATCGCCGAGCAATTCCCGCAGCGCATCAAGCAAGGCCTGGTCGTCGGCAACCTGTCGGGCCCCACCGGCATCGAGCAACGCTCGGGCGGGATCCTCGAAATTGCCCATATAGGGACCAAAGACAACCGGAACCCCTTGAGCGGCGGGTTCGATGGGATTGTGTCCGTTGACGGATATGTCAAAGCTGCCTCCCACAACCGCCACCGTGGCCACCGCATAGAAATCGTTCAACTCGCCCAATGTATCCAACAGGAAGATTGGCGTATTCCTGCCATCGGAATTGGGCGAAGATCGTCGTCGGACCTTTTCTTCGAAAATCCCGGCGACTTCCTCAGCGCGCTGAACATGCCGAGGAGCAACAATAAGGCGCAGGTCCGGGTAGCCTTTCCTTAGCGCATCATAGCACTGGGCGGCCCGAACCTCATCACCCGGACGTGTGCTGCCGAAAACGAGGACCGGCGCGGTTGCGGGTATGCCGATTTCACGTCGCAATCGCAATGCGGTATCATCATCGCCTGCCGTTTTAACGCCATCGAATTTCATGTTTCCCGTAACCGTAAGAGCACTCTTCGGAATTCCAAGCTGCGCCGCCCGCTTTGCATAGGACTCGCTCTGCATGCAGGCACAAGAAACATATTCAAGGACGGGCGTAAACAAGCGTCGGCTACGGTGATACCGTTGCACATGTCTATCGCTAAAACGTCCGTTCACCAAAGCGACGGGGATGGAGTTTCTGGCAGCCATTTCCAGGGTGTTGGGCCAAAGCTCCGTTTCGACGAGCACTAGCAGTCGCGGTCGGAGGCGACGGAAAAAGCATCGAACGGGTATGGCCTGGTCAAAGGGAAACCAGGTTACCATGGCCCCTTCCGGTCGCTTTTGTGCCTCGGTCATGCCGGTGATCGTCGAGACGGTCAGCAGGATTGGGATGGCCGGGAACTGCTCGTTCAACGCTCGTATCAGTTGGCGCGCAACGCCCACTTCCCCCACGCTGCACGCATGTATCCATAGGGGGGCAGATTTGAAGAACGGAACAGGCGGATAGAAGCGATGCAATAGAGGGCGATGGCGTGGAGTGCACATCAGCCATGCTCCGCCTCCCAGTGCAGCGGCCGAGGTAAGCCCCTGATAGGCCCACCACCATAGCCGCTCAGAAAAACGGCGGCTCCTTCGAAAAGGAGCCGCCGGTGTACCATTGGAGCTGTTTCTAGAACCGGTTTGGCTCAAAGTACCGGGCACCCGCCGTGTCGATAATATCGACCGTAACAAAGATCAGCAGGCTGGTCTGGGAAACATCGGTCGAACGGCCGCGGAAGAAGTACCCAAGAAGCGGAATGTCTGATAAATAAGGTACACTTTCCCTAGTTTGGGTAGTTTCATCCCGAACAAGCCCGCCCAGTACTAGCGTATCGCCATCGTTCACGATAACATTGGTCCAGACAGACTGTGTGCGGGTCCGGGGAACCGTCCATTCCGTTTCCTGGCGCTCACCGGCGGAAACAACGGATTGCCGGAACGGCCCGCTGAACCCATCTAGGCTCGTTACTTGCGGATTTAACCACAGTCGTACCTGGTCGTTCCCCGTAATCACCGGCGTAACCGACAGGGTAATGCCGAAGATGAAGGTTTCGAGTTGCGGTTCTATCGCAGTAGTCGTCACCGGCTGTCCACCGATTGTGGTACCGCCTGTCGTCTGTGCGAAGGTAAAGGCGCCGGTCTGATAGGTCTCCGTGCGTACATCCGCGATAACCGCCGGTTTGCGGTTTAACGTGGTGACTCGCGGAGCGCTCAACAGCTCGGTTTCAGACAAGCGGTTGAGGGCGTCCAACGTCACGCTAATCGAGTCGCCGTCCCGATTGCTTGTAATAATACCGGAGAGACTAAAGTTCCCCGCCGGCCCCGGATTGGTAACGGCCTCAAGTATTCCTTCGGTTACGGTATTGCGAATGACCTGAGAGCCATCGGGTCGGCGATAGAAGGGGATGCTTTCCGGCGTACCGTCGCCCGTAATGTCGTAGTCGTATTCGCCAAACAAGGGATTGCCCTCTTCATCCACAATCTGACGGGCCCGGTTATTCAGGTCGCTCTGCTGCACATCCCAACTAAAGCCCAGCTTGTCAAGGTCATTTACGCTAACCGTGACAAATTTGGACTCGATGCTGACCTGTTTGGGCGTGGCATCCAGCTCATTGAGCTGTTCCTCGAGAAGGTCCAAGTTGCTTGGAACATTGCGGACAATAAGCTGGTTGGTCGAAGGGTTGTAGATCATAAACGACAGCAGCTCATTGGTAACTGGGTCAATCACTTCGGGGACGATGGCCGTAAGAATGGTGATAATCTCGGCCTGGCCACCAAACGCGCCCATTCCGCCGGCAAGTCCGCCGCCCATGCCGCCCATGCCGCCAGCCATGCCGCCCTGGAAGCCGCCAGCGCCCATGCCGCCCATGCCGCCCATGCCGCCCATGGTTCCGCCCATGCCGCCCATGCCGCCCATGGTTCCGCCCATGCCGCCCATGGTTCCGC
>PWNM01000580.1 GCA_003557825.1 Candidatus Hydrogenedentota bacterium
CTCGGGCAGTTTGGACACAACAACAACGTCTACGCGAAGATACGCTATTCGTTCTAACCGGTCCAGATGAGCGGAGCAAAATCAAGCATTACTCATCGAAGTCCATGCGGAACTTCTCGCCAAGATAAATCCGTTTGGCCACGGGATCTTCAGTAATGTCCCGTGGAGTACCGCTTACGAGTATCCGTCCTTCGCTTAGGATATAGGCACGGTCGGTGATCTGCAGCGTTTCCCGGACATTGTGATCGGTGACCAACACGCCTATACCCCGGTTTTTCAGCGATGCAACCATTTCCTGAAGCTCAGCGACGGCGATGGGATCGATGCCCGCAAAGGGTTCGTCAAGCAGGAAGACCTTCGGGTCTGTCACCAAGGCTCGGCAGATTTCGGTGCGGCGTCGCTCTCCCCCTGAAAGGGTGTAGGCAGGACTATGCTCCACATGACCAATGCCAAATTCTTCGATAAGCCGATCGGCTCTTCGATGCCGTTCGCGACGCCGCATAGGCAGGTACTCCATAACGGCGAGTAGATTTTGGCGAACCGTTAGCTTGCGAAAAACACTGGGCTCCTGTGGAAGATAGGCCATGCCTGCACGGGCCCGCTTATACATCGGCAAGCGGGTCACATCTCGCCCGTCAAAATGAATCCGGCCATTGTTGGGACGCAACATGCCCACTGTCATGCGGAATGTCGTGGTCTTACCCGCGCCGTTTGGACCTAATAACCCGACAATCTCGCCAGGCTCCAGTGTGATCGAGACGTGATTTACAACGACACGTCGTTTGAATTGTTTCACCAGATCGGTTGTGTAAAGGAGGGCACTCCCATTGCTATTCGCCACGCCGTTGTCACTTCCTCATCCGTTTTCATCATGGGAGGCGACCAGATCAGGATAGGCCGCTCGCAGAAGTCCATGGTTTCGTTGTGCCACTTCGGCATCGCTCAGATCAAGCGGATCTCGAGCCACTAATTCCGCAGTGGACGGATCCGGTACCACTCCCTCCCATGCGTCTTCATCATACAGATCGCGCCGCCTCAGAATACGGTTTAGCTCATCCAAAATAACGTGTTGTGTTGCTTCATCGGGACGAGTTCCTCGTGGTCGTCGTTCGAGACCTTCTTGAATTGGAGACGGCAACAGCGATATTAACCTGTTGCCAGGGTTGGGAACGTCTGATTCAGCTTGTTCTTGCATCCGATCCAAGAGCTCCCCCCAGTCTTGCACGTCCGCTTCAGACAACTCGACTACCTGAGGAGCTGCTTCGCCAAAACGATCGATTTTGGCTTGGTCAAGTTCAACCGTCTCGGTGGTCGGATCAAACCGCAGTCTTTCTGCGGTAAGTCCTTGCACCTGGGGCATTGAACCACGCACATTACCGGTAAATACCATGTGTTGCGTCGTTGTGTCCAGCTCGGCCTGATCAGCTCGGATATCCCCTTCTGTATGTTCCACGGCTACATTTCCATTGAGATAGATCCGGTCGGCCGCATAGGTCAATTCATCGGCTTCGAAGTGCCGGATTTCCGGAGTCGATCCTCGTACGGAACGAGTAAAGACAAAACGGCGGTCGCCGGGACTCAGTTGCGCCTCTCCCGATCGAATACGCCCAAGGGCGCCATCAACGGTTACGCCGCCTATAAGTCGCACCTCGTTGGGCAGATTCCTCGCTTCGCCATTGGTATAGATGAACCGCGCCTCTTCAGACTGGATGTGCATCGGTTCACTGCCAGGAGCATCTCCTGAAAACACAAAATCAACGCCACCGGTTATTCGCTCAACTCGTCCCCGTTCCAGTACTACCCGGGGGGCCCGTTCGATGGTCATCCGTCGCAGACTGATGGGGCCTTCGGATTCGTCCCCATCGGGTTGCCCCAGGTCCATGTCGCGAACCTGAAGATTGAACAGCTCCGCGTCACCTGTTTCCATGGAGTGGATGATCCTTGATGCACGGAACTCCTTGATATCCGCCATCGCTCCCCGTACGTTACCCGTAAAGACGGCACGGTTCTCGTCGACTTCGGCCTGATCGGAACGAATCCGCCCATCGGGACTGGTCATGTCAACATTCCCAGTGAACACCATAGTGTCTTGCTCGGGTTTTAGTTCAGCATTGTCGGCATTCACAGTTCCTTGGGGACTCGATACATAAACGGAACCATCTAATCTTATGAGACCCGGCATATAGGTTAGCCGCTCCGCTCGAAACTCTTCGA
Source organism: Candidatus Hydrogenedentota bacterium (assembly GCA_003557825.1). GTDB lineage: Bacteria > Hydrogenedentota > Hydrogenedentia > Hydrogenedentales > SLHB01 > PWNM01. The sequence goes on from PWNM01000580.1 coordinate 2,215, forward strand.
CTGGAGGAGAGACGCCACGAACATTCGACTCGAAGACAAAACGTCGATCGGCAAGTTCCATGGTCGCCCGCTCGGATCGAATTGCACCCGGTGGCCCGGTTACCTCGACTGCGCCGCGTAGATCAACTTGAGATGGTAAGGAGCCTCCACCATAGACAAATCGTGCTTCTTCTGCCCGGAGCTCTAAGGGCTCCGCTTCCGGATCGTCGGCCTCCAAACGCAACACCACGCCCCCGGTGATCGATTCAAACCGACCGCCCAGCATATGCACCTCGGGAGCATTGGTGATGGTCATGCGCGTGAAGGCGGGCATATCGGCCTCACTGGCCTGTATATCGGCGGGCTTAGCATCCTCGGCCTCCAGCACAACCGATCCCGTCATATTGGTGAGATAAAGCGATTCGTCCTCTGGACGGAAAGTAAAGGACGCCGCTTCGAGCCGTGATTCGAGGTCAACAATGACTACAGGATTCTCCGAACGGGCAATGCGGTCTTCATTTCGCCAAATCACATCCTCGAGTTTGGCCTGCATGGTACCGGTCTCGAGCGTAACCCCTCCTGACAGGCTTGCCTCGCGACTTTGCTGGTCGAACTCCCCATAGGCCGCCTGCAGACGGGTTTCTGTCTCGTCACGTCCGAAAATCACCGCATGGGCATCTTCGAAAGCCACTCGTCCCCCTTCGACTATAGTCGTACTTGGCGTGCTAACCTTGAACGTTGGTTGTCGGGGGCCTTCCTCCGCAGGCCGCTGGTCGTAGAACATCAGCTCGATCTCGCCGGTTGCGGAAAACAAATCGTCGGGAACTGTCTGCTCCTGGAAACCATTCGAGGGCGCATCGGCCGGTTCAAGTTCGGGAACCACTGGTTCATCCGCGCATCCCGCCGCGATAGACACGGCAATGAACGCCGCCAATAGGCGGTATCTCATGCTGATTCCTTTGTATTTTTACAGTACACCGCTTTCAGTCCTCGAAGCGAAAGGAAGGAATCGACTTGATCGATGCAATCGGCTACTTCAGCAATGAGTTCAGCAAACCCGCCCGTGGCCAGGATAGTCGGATTGCATTTCATCTCAACGGCCATTCGTCGCACTAGACCTGCAACCAAGTCTCCATAGCCATACGTTAGCCCAGAACGAATATGGGACACCGTGTCGCGACCAATGACATTCGGTGGCTTGGATATCTCGACGCGGGGCAATTTGGCGCATCTCTCAAATAATGCGTCTGCAGAGATCTGAATTCCTGGCACAATGACGCCTCCCCGGTATTCACCCTTTTCCGAAATAGCATCAAAAGTCGTAGCGGTTCCAAAATCGATAATGATAAAAGGTCCGGAACCGTGCTCGAGGGCTCCAATAGCGTTGACGATGCGGTCCGCTCCCACCTCTTTGGGATTTTCGACCTGGATGACCAAACCCGTCTTGACTCCCGGACCGACAAACAGCGGTTCAACACCAAAGGCTTGGCGAACGGCTTGCTCGACGGCGCCATTTAGTGGCGGTACCACGCTTGAAACGCAGCAGCCGCGAATCCGTTCAGGGTCAATAAGGGCTTGATGAAGTAGGGCGGCCCAAAGCACGTGAAGCTCGTCGGCGGTACGATGGCCATCGGTTACAATCCGCCAGTGATGTACCAACGATTCGCCTTCATAAAGGCCCAGAACGGTATGAGAGTTACCCACATCAATCACAAGCACCATGTAAGCTCACCTCGTTGGTCTGTGTCTTCGTGTACCCTATTCTACGCCGTCCAATTCCACAATATCGCCAAAAGCAACCCGCAACCGGCCCTGCTCCCCGTCCATCACCAAGGCGCCATTGGCATCGACTGCCGTTACGCGGCCTTCCGCATTTCCATACCGAATGCGGCGACCTTCGATACGGCAGGCGGCGGCCCATTCCTGTTGAACTAAGTCGAATCCCCCCGAACGAAGGGCAATGATGCGCCGGTCCAACGATTCCAGTATGGCCCGTAAAATCGGCCCTCGGCTGAATACCGTTCCGGTTTCGATGAACAGCGA
>PWNM01000271.1 GCA_003557825.1 Candidatus Hydrogenedentota bacterium
AGCCGTTGACTGGGAATAGGATGCGGCGGAAGATCATGGACACCTCAACACCTCGTCGTGGAATTGAACGTAAGATAATATCGTCCATCCTGTGGGTGGGGATTTTGCCGTTGGCCATTGCGCTCGTCGCGGGCTACGTCAGTGTACGGCATTGGCAGAGTCAAACAGCACAACGGATGCTTGCTACCCAAGTGGAAAAAGTCGCAACGGGATGGCGAATCGCAACGCGCGGCCATATTGACTCTGTTGAGCGACTTAGCACCGCTCCCGTCGTCTTAGAGACTCTCCGAGGTGAAGAAATCGATCCGGCCGAGCTAGCGGAAACCGTTAAGGCGGCAGAGCCCCCAGTGTCCGAAATCGGGCTTTCCATTGCAGCGCTCTATGATCGCGAAGGCGAGCAGATCGCGAGTTCTTCTCCGTTTCCCGACGGAGTGGAGGCCATTTTACCAACAGACCCTCAATGGCCCGATGTGGTCGAGCTGAATGCCCCTTTCATCGTCATGATTTTGGATCAGTTTCGTGGGCAGGTCGTTGTGCCGATTCACGAGACGAATGGAGAACCACTTGGGTATGCCGTAAAGATCTTCGATATTCGGCGCCTTGTCGAATTTGCTCTTGGATTGGATCCGATCCTTGACGTTCCTCCACCTCGTGATGTGTTCATTCTAGCCTATGCGTCCCATGACGGTTTTCGGGAAATTCTTTTAGAACCCGATCCCGGCGATCAGGGGTATATCATCACGGACCGCCCCGCCGAATCTGCGGTAGAGGAATTACTGCGGCATACCGATGATGATGGCGAGAGCGCCCAACGGGTTGCTACCTTTCCCTTCGGCGAGGAGTTCAGTGACGCTTTCGTAGCCTTCGAGCCGCTATTCGAAGATAGTCCGATGTATTTAATGGCGGCTCGTTCTGTTACTGATGTATTCCTCTATCTGAACCAGGCTGCACTGGCGGCGGTTCTGTTCTGTGCGGGCATCATCCTGATCCTATGTCTCAGCGCCTATCGCAATGTGCACAACAACATTGTTCGGAACCTGCTATTGGTGAACGAAGGCGCCCAGATCATTGGACAAGGCGATCTTGAGCTAAAGCTGCGGATCGACACCGGCGATGAAATCGAAGAATTGGCCAATTCCTTTAACAACATGGCAGCGGCTCTCAAACATAACATGCGCAGCCTGGAGGAATCGGAACGAAAATACCGAAATCTGGTCAATTCGATGCGGGACGGCATCATCCAGACCGATCTCGAGGGGCGAATTGGCCTGTTGAATCCATCGGGCGGCGAAATCCTGGGCGTGGCATCAGTTGATGACCTGATAGGTCGGCATCTGCGCGAGTTATTTGCCGAAGATGCCGAAACGGTAAAGGCGCTCACGGACGATCTGCGCGAGCAAGGTTTTGTCGAACGAACGCGCATCTGGGTCACTCGTCATGATGGACACCGTATCTGTCTTGAAATATCCGGCAATGTCATGCGCAATGAATCCGGTGCGATTACGGGTATTGAGGGGATTTTCCGCGATGTTACCGACAGCGTCGTGCTTGAAAAAGAGGTGGGGGAACGAGCCGAGCGCATCAGCGCAATCAACCAAATCGCCAATGTGATCAACTCGAGCCTGCACGCCGGCCGCTTATACGAAAGCCTTGTGCGCGAAGTGCAGCAGATCGTTCCCTTTGATTTTGCGTCGCTTTCGGTGCTCAATGAACGGGGCGATCTGTTCGAAATGCGCACCCTGTGGCCCGAGCGGGATGAGTCCACTACCCACTCTTGTTCACGCGTGGACGAAGCATGGTGTGCGCCGCGGGTCCTTCGTATGGAGACCAGCCTGATCATCGAGGATGTCGCCGCAGAACCCGGACAACGACTGGACGATTTCCCCGATGATATTCGAAGCTGTCTTTGTGTGCCGCTCTATGCCAATGAACGTATCATCGGTACCCTAAATCTTGGTTCCCGCAATCCGAGTGACTTCTCGGCTCATGAGATCGACGTGATGAACGAGATGGCGCCTCATGTGGCTGCGGCCATTCGAAACGCTCAGTTGCTGGACAGTCTTCAGGCATCGCTTGACGAGGTTACGCGGGCCCGTGAAGAACTGCATGCGGCCAATGAGGAGCTCAAAACCCTCGACGAACTCAAAACGAACCTGCTCTCCAATGTTTCCCACGAACTACGGACCCCCCTGGTCGCAGTGATGGGGTATACCGACATGATCTACAACGGCAAAGTCGGTCCTGTCAACGAGGTACAGCGTAATTACCTGAGCATAAGTCTGCGGAATATCGAGAAACTGGTTACCCTTATAGAGAATCTACTGGACTTCTCTCGACTCCATCGCGGTGCGGAAACGCTGGTTTTCGATACCTTTGACTTGGTGGAATGCGCTCGGTCGAGTCTCGAAATTGTGCGCCCCGTGGCCGAAAGCCGTGAAATCGAGCTGATCCTGTCGGTACCGGACGAATCGGTACTGGTCGAAGGCGACAAAGGTAAGCTTGGACAGGTGTTCAATAATTTACTCTCAAATGCTGTTAAGTTTACCCATCAAGGGGGTTCGGTCACAGTCGAGATTGTTCCAAGCGAAAGCTCGGTCGAAGCCCGGGTGACCGATACAGGCATCGGAATTCCGCCGGAGGCCATCGATCGTGTCTTCACTCGGTTCTACCAATACGACGGTTCTTCGACGCGCAAGTACGGAGGGACCGGGATCGGGCTCTCCATTGCCCAGGATATCGTGCGACTCCACGGCGGCCGGATCACGGTTGAAAGCGAGGTGGGGCGAGGCTCGACGTTCCGGTTTTCGTTGCCGTTGCGTTTGGCGCGCAAAGGCGGAGAGCGCCCCGCAGCACGGCTTCCGGTCGCCGAAACCCATCTGTTGGTCGAGTTAATTACCCTCGATCGAAGCCTTTCAACTCAGGTTCGCACCTATATCGATTCCGAGGAGATGGATGTCATGGTGGCCACCGATGCAAACCATGCCATGATATTGGCTGCGAAGCATCGGCCGGATTGCTTGATTGTCGACTATGACGAAGGGCGCGTTTCAGATGACATTTTGGATGTGGTGATTGAGCGCCCAGAGGTGCGGAATTGTCCTATAATCTTGTTGACCCAGGACGAGTCGTTTTTCGAGTCCCGTGGAGGAGGAGTCGCTTCGCGGTTAAAACCCGGCTTCCGGAAGAGTTCATTACTCAGCGCCATTCATTATGCCGTCGGTCATGAGTCCGAATCGGAGGAAAAACTCGGTAATAAAATTCTCATCGTAGATGACGATCCTGAGATTGTACAGTTCATGGTCCGTTGCCTTGTAGCGGAAGGGTATGTGGTGGACCACTGCTCGAGCGGGGAAGAGGCCTTGCAGATGGTGACCCAAAGGGAGTATGGTCTCGTACTTCTGGATATCGCCATGCCCGGTATCGATGGATGGGAAACCTGCCGACGGATAAAACAGAATGCCGATCTTGCAGGTATCAAGGTGCATATGGTGACGGCCAAATCCGTTGATGGCATGGATGACAAAATCCATGAATCGGGAGCGGATGGTGTGCTATTGAAACCGTTCCGGCCTGAGGAACTGCTAGAGATGGTTTCCGAAGTCGAGACGGTCCATGGGGAAAAAGAGACGACATAATTGAGCGCTGTCCAAGAAAGACTTCAGCCCGGGCGCCCTTTTCATGCCCTGGTTTTATATAACCTGCCCTATAAATGGCGTTACCTCGTTGGTTCAGTGTTGGCCCTTAGCTTTACCAGCATCGAACTCGGTATGCCGTTGGTTATCGGGCATACCGTTACCTTGTTTGAAACGGGCCGGATGACCTACCCCTTTTTGCTGGTCCTGTTTGCCGTACTGATTGCCATTGCCGTCGGGTCGGGGGTGGCGCGTTTCTTCCAGCGTATGCTTATGATCGGAGCATCCAGGCATTTCCAATACAAACTTCAAAACGATTATTTCCGCCATGTCCAGCGTCTTTCTCAGGATTTTTTCAATCGGACTAAAACCGGCGACATCATGGCCCGCGCCACAAACGATCTGAACCACATCCGGGCCTTTATCGGGCCCGGAATTATGGGTACGGTCGACCTTGTCCGGGTTCCCATTACGCTTGCCGTGATGATCTATCTGAGTCCCTATCTGACCATGCTGGGGCTTATCCCGTTGCCGCTTATGTCGCTAATCGTTTATGCCTTTGTAATGTACATGCATCGGCAGTCGAAGCGCGTCCATGA
>PWNM01000343.1 GCA_003557825.1 Candidatus Hydrogenedentota bacterium
ATGAATGCCGACCGCTTCGATGCGAAATAAGTCCGAGTGATGCTGAGCCAGGCGTTGGCCATCATTATCACCGTCTGGGGCGGTAAGACCCTTTACTCTAAAAGCAGCTAACTAAATACAAGCGTCCAACGAGACGCTTCGACAATTACATTGGGAGATGTGCTCCGCCATGATGCGGAGGGCATCTCCCTTTTTGTTGCGTCCATGGTCCCGTACTGACATTATAGTTTGTTTAATAGTGAATAAACCATGAATATGCAATCGATTTTTCCGGAAACATACAAGTATTTGTCCAAAAACATACAAGCATAAATCTGCGATTCGGGTTATAACAAAGCATAGTCGGTGCGAATGGCGCAGTGTATAAAGCGAGCCGGAACTTGATTGTGTGCGGATCCGGCAAACAAAAAAATGGGAGAAGGAGGAGATGATGTTTTCACGAACATGTTGTCGAATGACACTCGCGGTGATGTTAATCGCGGGAGTCGCACTCACAGCGGGAGCCCAAGTGTTTGTGGTACCCGATGGGGCGGGGGCCATGGACGGCTCGAGCTGGGACAATGCCTTTGCGAGCATCCAGGAAGCGCTGGACGCGGCAGCGGCTGCCGATACCGCGGTATGGGTGGCCGAAGGAACCTATATCATTACCGAGACCATATTCTGGCCCGATGGCGTCGAAGCCTACGGCGGGTTTCCGGTAGACGGCGATATGGACAGCCGCAATCCCTGGGAGTATGAGACCGTCTTGCAGGCCCAGGATATCGGCGGTGAAGGTGTCCAGGAAGGAAGCGTGATTGTAGCGGATGTGCTGGGCAGCACAGGCAACCGGTTGGATGGATTTACGATCACCGGCGCATCGAGTGATCGCGGAGCCGTTTTAATCTGCGAAGATGGTGAAACCGAAAGCACCGAGATGACCATTGCCAACTGCATCTTTATCGATAACGTGGCGGGCATGGGCGGAGCGATCACGGCGGACTCCGATGGCATCGCCCACATCGAAAACTGCTACTTCATCAATAACACCGGTGTTGCTCTGGGCGGGGCCGTGTTATTCCGCCACCGGACCGGCGGCAGCGTGATCAACAGCGTCTTCGTGGGCAATAGCTCGGGCGATGCTTGGGGCGCGGGCGGCGCGTTGTTCTCCGATGTGGGCGGCATCCCCGTCGAGTATTGCACCTTCTACAACAACACAGCGACGGAAGGCGGCGACCACGGGGACTACATTATCCGCGGCGGCGGCCTGGAAGTGAGCAACATCATCGTCTTCGGCAACTCGCCCAGTTCCTATGAGCCTGACCTGGGCAACTCCGTGGTCGATGAGGATCCGTTGTTTGTAGATGCCGAAGGCCTTGACCTCCGCGTCCAGGAAGGCTCGCCTGCCATCGGCATGGGTACCAATCCCCCGGCCACCGATATCCGCTGGATGCCGCGGCCCGAAGAGAACGCCACGGTCGGCGCCTATGAATTTGCCGAGCCGGTACCCGTTCCCGATGTGGTCGGCATGAGCCAGGAAGACGCCGAGCAAGCCATCATCGACGCCGGTCTGGTCGTCGGTGAGATTACGGGCGTTTATGTGGCGGATGTCCCCGAAGGCGACGTGGTCAGTCAAGATCCCGCGGCCGACGAGACCCTTCCGCCCGATAGTCCCGTCAACCTCGTCGTGTCCCTCGGACCTCCGGCGACCGTACCCGATGTGGTGGGCATGAGCGAGGCGGACGCCGTTCAGGCCATCGAAGATGCAGACCTCGTGGCGCAAATCAGCATTGCCTACGTCCATGATGTGGATGAAGGCGACGTGATCAGCCAAGATCCTGCAGGTGGCGATACCATGGATCCGGGCAGCACCGTCCAGGTCGTCGTGTCGGGCGGGCCTCCGGTAACCGTGCCTTCCTTTGACAATTTCTACGACGTCGAGCAATCGCCCGAGGATGTGCAGGCCGCGCTCGAGGCAGCCGGGCTGACCGTGGTGCTTGTCGGCGGCTACAGCGAAGAGATCCCCGAAGGCTCGGTGATCGGCATTATGCCTGTGTCAGGCAGCGAAGTTCCCCCGGGCAGCACCGTCGAGGTCATCGTGTCCCAAGGTCCGCCGCCGCCGCTTCCGGTGAGCTGGCTGGTCCTGATGATCGCGCTGCTGGCCGTCATTGTGACGGTCTGGGGTGGCAGAACCCTCTATCACAGGGCCCGATAACCGTACCCCTGCCGAGGCCCTTCGTCATGGCCGGCAAAAAGCGGGAGACGCGCTCCGATTCATTTCGGGGCGCGTCTCTCGCATTGTGGCTTCTCGACGGCCAAGTGCGCTACACTTCCGCCCCATGAAACGTATGCAACTCCGAGAACGGGAAGAACGGCGGCTGATGCGCGGCCATCTGTGGGTATTCCGCAACGAAGTGGCCGCCCTTCCTGCGTTGACCGACGGCGAGCTGGTCGACATCTACACCGGCGGCGGCCGGTTCATCGGCCGGGCCTTTGCCCAGGCGACCGGCGGCATTGCCGCGCGCATCCTGAGCCGCCATCAAGACACCATCGACGCTTCCTTCCTGAAAGACCGCCTGACCACGGCCCGCACGCTCCGCGAACGCCTGTTTCCCGGTGAATCGGTCTACCGGTGGGTCCATGGCGAGAGCGACGGGTTGCCCGGGCTCATGGCGGACCGCTACGGCTCGGTCGTATCCATGGACACCCAATGCGCCTTTTACGCCAACAGGGCGGACGAGTTGGCCGAAGCCTTTCTAAGCTGGGACGACATCACCGGCCTGCGTCTGGCTCATCCCGGTGGCGTCCATATCGTGGGCGAGGTTCCCGAGCCGGTCGCTGTAACCCTCGATGGCCTGCCCCTGGAGGTGGCCTTGTCGAGCGGGCAAAAGACGGGCATGTACCTCGACCAGCGGGTGAACTGCCGTGTGCTCGACGTTTTGGCGCCCGGGGCGCGGGTCTTCGACGGCCACTGCTATGCCGGGCTTTGGGCCTGCGTCGCGGCGCGGGCCGGGGCCGCCGAGGTGCTTGGCGTGGACACCTCGCAACCGGCCATCGAGCGGGCCCGTCGGAACGCGGCCATCAACGACCTCGGCGCGGTATGCCGGTTCGAATGCGCCGATGCGGAGGAAATCCTGTCGCGGGAATCGCCCTTCGACGTGGTCTGCATCGATCCGCCGCCGCTGGCCCGGGGGCGCGAGCATCGGTCCAAGGCGTTGGGCCGCTACCAGGCGTTGAACGCCGCAGCCATCCAGGCGGTGGCCCCGGGCGGGTATCTGGTCACCTCGTGTTGTTCCCATGCCGTCGGGCGGGAAGGCTTTATGGAAGCCATCAAGCGGGCCCTGCGAACGGCCCGACGGGAGGCCCAACTGCTCGAGGTTCGGGGAGCCGCCGCCGATCACCCCGTGTTGCCCGTCATGGCCGAGACCGACTACCTCGTCTGCGCCGTGTTGCGCATCATGGGATAGGCCTTACGCGAGCAGATCGGAGATGGCGTCGAGGACGGTATCCGGAATGTCCAACGACGGGAAGCAGTTGGTTGCCCCCGCTTGGGCCGCTTCCTGCTTGGTCGCGTCGCTCATCGGTTCGTCGATGCTGTACAGAAAGACCGGAAGCTCCCCCAGCTTCGGAGCCGTGCGAATCACCCGGCACACATCGATTCCCGAGCAGCCCCCCTGGCTCTGATCCACCAGGATCGCCATGGGCATGGTGTTGCCCAGGCGCGCCATGCCATACACCGCGTTCCGAGCGGTGAACACCCCGATGCCCCGTTCCGATAATACCTTCCGCAACGGGTTCGCCCGTTGGGGATCGGGTTCGATGACCAATACCCACGGCCTGGGGTTCTCATCGTTCTGCTCGCGCATGTTCTCCATGGTAATGGCCACGTAATACTCGACATCGGCCTGCACTTCGGGAGGGACATGCTCAAACGAGCATCCCAGTCGGAACTGATCGCCTTCCAGCTCGGACCGCCGTACGATGGCCGATACCGCCTCGATGGACACCCCTCCGGGCAGGTCGAAGGCCAGTTCGAGTCGGTCCCCCGGTTGCAGGGGTTTTGGAGCCAAGACGCCGCAGCCGTTGATGCTAAGGTCGATGAGTTCGCCGGAAAACTCGGGTTCGCCGTCGCAGAGGATGCTGCAGGCGACGTGGGTGCTCACCCGTTCGTGGCTCCGGAGGCGAATCGTCTTGATCCGCCGGGGCCACGAGATGCGAAACATCCGCGAATAGGGTCCC
>PWNM01000462.1 GCA_003557825.1 Candidatus Hydrogenedentota bacterium
CATGCGATGGGCGAAGATCTCGTCGTCCGCAGGAGATTCCGACTCGTCCCCGCAGGGAAACGCAGCCGCGGTCATCATCAAGGCAAGGGGGATAAGAACGGAAAGAGATACAGCAGAGTTCATCATAACAACGCTCCCAAATGGTCCGTTTGATACAAGCGCTTCATGGTCGCACAGCACAAGCCCACTGCCTGTGCGATAGGGCACAACCGACACGCTCATCCAAGTCTTGATGCGATACTACCCCCTGGCCGTAGTGACATGTCAACTGTGGGTAAAATACAATGCTATCCATCCCCTTGATATCATGCTATCCGGAGCGCATACTGTAGACGGCTTTGCTTTCCAGCAATGCCAGGGATGGATATGGTTTGCAGATGGGGAGCGGTGGACCCGACATGGCCGATGAACCGATTCGAAACAACGCGCATCTGGATCGCCGACAGTTTTTGTCGCGCATGGGCGTGTCCGGCGGGGTGGTCTGGGCGCTTTCGAATGGCGTCCTTCGAGAAACCGGCGCATCTTCCGCGGCACACGCCGCTGCCGACCAACCTGCATCTTTCAGTACAATAGGAGTAGACCCGATGGAACCGATGGATTCTTGGCGCGACATTGCGCGCCTCCGCCGAGCGGATCAATTTGGCTTTTCAAACGGTGGGTGGGCCTACGACGCCTATCCGGATCTTCCCACGCTGGATGCCGGTACGGCCATGCCCGTGGCCAGCATCGAAGGACCCGGGGGGGTGCGCTTTTTCCATTCGACCATGCACCTACTCAAAGAAGGGGCCGTGCCCATACCCGAAGGCATCGCCATGGGTGCGCGGGGCGTCATCCTCGAGGTGTACTACAACGGCGCATCGGAACCGGCCGTTCGCGTGCCCCTTGCCGACTTTTTCGGAGACGGCTGCTGCGGCCAGGCGGCTTATTTCACCAGCGCCCGTATCGAGAAAGCCCCCCGGGCCTACAACTGCTTTTTCCCCATGCCATTTGAAAAGAGCATTGAAATCGTGCTCCGCAACGACACGCCCCACAACCTGATGAATTACAGCTTCGTCGAATTCGAGCGCCTCGACCAATGGCGGCCGGATGAATTGGGCTATTTCCATGCGACCTGGCGGCGGTGGCCCTTTCAACTAACCCCGGAGACCAACGAAGTCTTCTTCCGCGCCGAAGGCCGAGGCCACCTGGCCGGGCGGCATTGGAGCGTGGTCACCGATGAGCCCCAGTTCGAGGGCATGTGGTACATCATGGAGGCGAACAACGAGGTCCGCGTGGACGACGAAGCAACGCCCCGGGCCGATTACCTGGGCTCGGAGGATTCCTTCGCCATGTCGTGGGGTTGGCCGCAGACCTTCGCCGGGCTTTGGAACGGCGCGAACGTGGTGCAAGAACGCAGTCCGTCCATGGTGAGCGCCTATCGGTTCTATCACGGGGCGCCCATTGCTTTCGACAAGAACCTCGAATGGCGCGTGAACTGGACCCATGAGTATGTGTTCCACCATGTCCAGGAGTATCTCGACCGAGTCGCCGCGGGCGGCTGCTGGGTCGATTACGCCACGACCCATTATTGGTACCAGGAAGAACCGGGCCACGATCATGCCCCGCTGCTGCCCCTGGACGAACGCATCAAACCGGTCCTCCGGCCTAATCCTCTCAACAACGATGAAGCAACAAGAACAGGTTAGGCGTCGAGAGAGACATCGCCGGCGTTGTAGACCATAATCACATCGCCGGGCAATCCGGTGGTTAGCTGCAAGGAGGGAATGAGTGCCTCCGGGGTCTCCTGAGCCGATGGATCAAACCCGGCCAGGAGCACTGCCGATGGTTGCATGGCATGGCGAACGGCTTCAAGTGGATTGTCCGAGGGAACGATTACCAGTTCGGCCTCGATGCGGGCCTGGGAAAGCATATCCGCCATTTCCTTTTCGATGTTCTCTGCATCGGCCTTGAGGGCCACCGGACGGATGATACGGATCGGATGGCCTCGCCATTCAGGTGTTTTCTGCAACAAATAGGCCAGCAACAGCATCAATGCGCCCTGTTCGGAATCGGACCACCATAGGTTAATTGCCCCATCGGGAATGGCGATCCGTTCCTGTTCGTCTTCGCAGTTGACGATGATCAGACTGCGTTTCATCTCCTTGACGATCCGCAGGGTTTCGTAAAAAACGCCGGCTTTTTCCGGGTCTCGACTCCATCCAAGCAGGATGGTGTTGGGCCGCATCCCGCCGATGCCGTGGCATTGCAGCAGGGCCTTGATGGCGGTGTGAATGTTCTCCTCGACCAGGACTACCGGGAAGGCAGGGATCTCCTCTTTGAGAAGGAACTTGCGCAGGATTGTTTCCGCCTCGTGGCGGCGGTCGAGCAATTGCTCAAGTTCGCCGCGGATGACCTGCGCAATGGACACCACGCCGCTGTCTGCCGTGAACCAACACGCATATTCGGCCAGATGAAGCCGGTTATAAGGACCGCCACTCAGCACCAGAATGGACGGACGCCAGTTCTTGGGGTGGTAGGTTTCTTGTTCGAGGCGCAGGAGGGCGTTGCGTGCCCGCTGATACATGAGACCGCTGTCCACATCGCCCCATTTCACGCTAATCTCGGCCTGGGCGATGAGAAAGAAAAGGGTGCCGGCCAACAGCAGCGCAATGGCGGCCCAAACGGGATTGATCAAAAACATCACCCCAAGGCAGCCCACCGTGCCCACAAGCGAGACGGACCAGTGGTTGAGACGGAAAGTTGGGCGGAAGCTGGGATTGTTCGAACGCCCCTCGTAGAAACACGCCAGGTTGACCGTGCCATAGGTCATAAGGAAAAACATGGTGATGACGGGCGCAATGGTGTCGAGATCGCCGGCCAGCACGCCGACCTGGGCAATAAGAAACGTCAGGACAATGGCGCGACGGGGTTCGCCGGAAGGGCCGCTGCCTCGCCCAAACCACCGAAGACTGCGAAAGACGTTGTCGCGGGCGAAGGCCTGGAGAATGCGGGGGGCGCCCATCATGCTGCCCAGCGCTGATGAGACTGTGGCGCATATAACGCCGGCATAGATGAGCGCGGGAACATAGGCGTATTCCTCCATGACAAACCCTTCTCCCAGCAACACGGCGCGAGGGACGCCCGCGGCAAACATGAAGGCAATGCCGGCATAAATGAGCGCTGTAAACCCGATGGAAGCAAAGGTACCCCCGGGTATGGCCCGGCTGGGATCGCGCAGATCGCCCGACATGTTGACTCCGGCCATAATCCCCGTGACCGCCGGGAAAAACAGCGCAAACACGGCGAAGAAGGAATAGTCGGGCGTCCAGTTCGGCTCCAGGTTGGCCTTGAGTAGTTCCGGCGAAAAGCTCATCCCGGCGCCTACAAAAAAGGACAGGATGGAGAGCAGCAGAATGACCAGGATGCCGTATTGCAGCCGGATGGTCCAGCCCGCTCCGATATACACACAGACGAACACGAGGATATTGGTCACGGTGGCAACGGTACGAAACGACAGGCCCAACTCGGGGAAGGCCGAGAAAATCGCCTCGGTAAAACCCACCACATACATCGTAACCGCCACAGCCTGCGCCACGTAGAAAAACACAGCGATGACACCGCCGAACTCGACCCCGAGGCTGCGGCTTATCAGGTAATAGGCACCGCCGCCTTTGACTCGCATGTTGGTCGCAATCGATGCGATGGACAGAGCGGTAATCCCCGAAATGGCCTTCGCTGCCAACAGGATCAGCAAAGCGTACCATAGGCCTGCATATCCCACGACGGTGGCGAAACGCAGGAACATGATCACGCCGAGAATGGTCAACACGCTGGGCGTAAACACGCCGCCGAACGCGCCGAACTTGGTCGCCTCGGTTGGTTCCGCTGATGTGTTTTTCTCAGACATCAAGCGTCTCCGAGGCATGGTTTGCAGGGGTCATTGTATCGAGTGCTCCGTTTATGCATGCTCCATAGGCAGATAACGATACCTTGCTTATTGTCGGGGGTCAACTTGGGGTGGTCGGTATATTTTGACTCCCTCACTCGAATGTGCTATCACCATCGCATCAGAAGGGGCGGTTGTTTGGGTCGCATACCCGGACCAACCGCCGCAGGACAGCAATGCAACAGGAGCAGGGAGGAAGTAATGTGAACTATGTGGCACTA
>PWNM01000445.1 GCA_003557825.1 Candidatus Hydrogenedentota bacterium
ACCTCGGCCGAACGGATGGGCTCGATGGCGGCCTTGACATTGGCTGCCTCAAAATCGTCGGCTACGATGCGGAGCGATTCGACGGACCGGTCCAATTCCATGTCGTCGTATTTGTCGGGACGTCCCACGGCGCCGGGAACTACGAGCATGTAGCCCGCGCCCACTGCCTGGGCGAAGTCGAGTTCGCGGCGGATGTAGTCGATGGCCGCTTGCCGGGCCCGGCCCGTGTTCCCCGAGAGGTCGTTGTCCGCCGAGAACATGCCGCAGATGCCGCCGACTCGCAGGTTGTGATCATGAAGGATCTGCATGACGTCGTTCGGCTTGTACCCCAAGTCGGGTCCGTAGTGATTGCCGTGCAATTCGATATAGGCGATTCCCGCTTTCTCAAGACGTTTGGCCGAATTGGCCAGCGATTCCATTCCGAATCCCCAGTTGCTCCAGGACAGATTCAGCCGGTCTTCAAATTTCGCCGGGTCCCCCTTTTTGGCCTTGAGGTAGGCTTCGCGGATCTCGGCGTTCTTCTTTTCATAGTTCTGCATCGATTGCCCTCCGTAGCTTGATCAGGATAATGGGGTCCCCCCTGCACAGAACACCCGTGCCAGTGCAAGCATAATGACCCACGGGCCCAACGCGGGTCAAACCTACTGTACACGGATCGGAAAACAGCCATTCTAAGTGGCTATCGTGCGTTTCATTCCCCCTACTCGACCACGATACGGAACCCGACATTGAAAACCCGCTGGTAGGGTTGGTAGGCGAAGCGGATGGCGGAGCCGGCTTCGTGGGGGCGGTCGTGCCAGGAACCGCCTCGGGCAACCCGTCGTGCGCTATTGTCGGTGGCGTTGCGGCCGTCTTCGGCGCGGTAGGGATAGGGGCGATAGGTGCTGCGGGTCCATTCGCATGCGTTGCCCACCATGTCATACAAGCCCCAGGCGTTCGGGGCATATTGGGCCACGTAGTTGGCTACGAGCGATCCGTCGTCGAATCGGTCATCCCGCAGGGGGTAGTGGTGGTTCGGGTCGTAGGCCAGGCGCGTGTGGATCCGGCTACCGCCGCTGAATTGGGTGCGGGTATAGAGTCGTTGGTGGTCGGACAGGTTGGCGTAAGGCGAAAAGTCGTCATTAAGATCGCCCCAGTAGAACCGCGTATCCGAACCGGCCCGAGCGGCCCATTCCCATTGCGCCTCGGTGGGCAAGGTGACGTTCAAGCCCGTCTTCTCGCTCAACCAGTCGCAAAAGGCCATGGCCTCGTCCCAGGTGATCCGTACCACGGGTTGATCGGAATGGTTGCCGATGTATCCGGGCGTGGTCGTGTCCTTGCCGTGTTCGTCGTAATACCCCGAGCAATGGTCCGGGTCGAAATGCGCATATAGTGCGTTGGTAATCGGCGTCGCGCCCATCCAGAAAGATTGCTCGATGGCCACTTCGGCCCGGGGATGCTCATCGGGATACCCGTTGTCGGAGCCCATGGCAAAGCGCCCCGCCGGTATACGCACCAACTCGAGCGTCGCATCGTCGCCCAAGGCCAGCGTCCGCACCGGGGGATTGCCCTGCATCGCCCGGGCTTCCGCAGGGGTAAAGGGGAACCCGTCCACATCGAGGTTCGTCGGTTCGGGGTCGGGCATTTCCGGCAGGGCGAGAAACTCGATAGGCGGTTGGGAGGCGATGACCGCCGCCATGGCTTCGTATTCATCCTCGGGACAGGTGGCGCGCGTCGAAAACTTCGCCGCCAACTCGGCCCGTCGTTCCGCCTGGTCCATCCCGCGCCATTCGGGCGGATTCCACCGGCCTTTGAAGGGCGCATTCAGATCAATCCACGTGAAGATGCGGTCCCAAGCCTCGTCATCCAGTTCGACGCCCTGATGCCCCTTTTCCAGCATTTGCACGAGCAGGCTGGTGGATGTATGGTATTCGAGGGGGTTGCGCATCCGCAGGTCGCTCTCGGGTCCGGGGCGACGCACATAGGGGTGCAGATTGCGGAAACTGGTCTCCGCCTGATCCAAAGCGAGGGTGTCCGTACCGCTGTTGTGACAGCCCACGCAATGCCGGTCGAGGACGGGTTGCACCTCGAACTCGAATCCGTAGAGCCGAGGAGGACCGTGCCACTCGTCAATGGCGGACGGCGGACGGGAGGCCGCCATGATGGTATCGAACTGGGCGGTGTCGCTCTGCTGTTCATGGCATCCGACGCAGGCCACCACCTCGCCGGGCATACCCACGGTCCAGGACCGCATGAGCTGGAGCGCTTGGCCCCGTTCATCGATGGGCTGAATCGAGATGGGCGTGTCCGCCGGAATTTTAAAGTAGGCCGAGCCGTCTTGTTCGATGGGTACGGTACCGAGTATGCGGCGGATGTCCCAAGGGCCTTCGGCGCCCAACGACACAGCATCGTGTCCGCCGGTGTAGTTGTACGAAAAATGGTAGGCGAACACCCGGAGCCCCTGGACCAACCCTCGGGGCACGCCTTCGAGACCCGGTCCCGCGTAGATGTCTTGAATGAGCACCGTAGCCGTGTCGGTATCAAGGTTCACCCGGTCGGGGATAATCGGCGGTCGGGGTCGGGCCTGCAGCGGCATGGGCTCGAACAGAGCGGCCCCTTCGATCTCCTTGATCAAGGTCATGTTCTCAAAGCGGTCTACCAAATAGATCCCCCAGAGGGCGCCCGGTTCGGGCTTCATGGACACGAGGAAATAGGTGTCGTTGAGCGGATAGGGATGGGCGAAATGGGGCCACACATGATTGACGAGTTCATCGAGCACATTGCCCACCACGTCGCGGCCGTAACCGGGGATCTCCTGTACGAACCCCGTCTCTTCGGCGGAGAAGACCTCCAATTCCGGCGGCGCGATGTTGATGTAATCGCCTTGTTCGCCCCATTCCTTCGAAGTGGGATGATGGCGGAAAGGATACTGCCGCGCAAGGGCCGGATCGATTATGGCCAGTCGGCCCGATTCGGAAATGCCATGGTGCCCGCCCAGGACCGTAACCACCTGAGTGGGGTGATCCGGGATGGGCCGGGCATGTTTCATGGCGGTGGGGAACATGGAGCCGCTGCCGTAAAACTCCCGCTGAAGCGTACCATCGGGGTTCATGGTAAAGAGAATCCGTGAGTAATAATGGGGGATGTCGGCGTATTCCCACCGCTGATACAATACGCGGCCGTCATGCAGGACCGTAGGGTGTTGGGGCTGGACCTGGTCGAAGGTCAGTTGCCGGATGGCGTCCGTCGCACGGTCGAGGAGATAAAAATTGCTCACGGGGCGACCGCCGTTCTCGCAGTCGAGGGCGTCGTAACTCGCCGTCGAGCTGAAGATAATCCGGCCATCGGGCAGGTAGCAGGGATCGAAGAAGTCTACATCGGGATACCCCTCGGGCGTTACCTGACGCAGGCCCGATCCGTCGGCGTCGATCTCGAGGACATGCCAACGCCCGTGGGAGCCGACGCTTGAAAAGAGGATGCGATTGCCATCGAAATCCACATCGGGATCGCGGACGATTACGTCGGCATCGGGTCGGTACAGGGGCGTCAGTTGAACAGCGCCGGACAGGTCCGTCAACACAACCAGTTCATTGTCCCACCCTGTGTTCCGCAGCTCATTGTTGGGATAGGCATTGAGCGGCGGATTGCCCGCGCTGCCGCCCATGACCTGCCGGGCCGCATCGCCGAAACGACGCTTCACCACCAACAACTGCTCCACGTCGTCTAGCAGCGGATTGGCTAACAGCGCCTCCCGCCGGAAGGAATCCGCCTCGGCGACAATGGCCGCCGCTTCCGTATGGGCCGGGCTGAGATCGGCCGCACACGCCTGAAGCCGCGTCCAATACGTTTCGAGGCGGGCGCGATAGGCCGGACCCTCAGGATACCGGTCACCAAAGGTCTCCGTCATGTCGGTCAAGGCGAGATGCAGCGGCGCCAGCTCGCGCAACGCGGCGGCGACTTCATACAACGCCAGCCACTGACCCTCGTGCTCCGGGTCCTCTCCATCGACAAGAGCGGCATAGGCCGTTTGTATGGCATCATGGTCTACGCCAAAGGCATCGAGGTCGTCAAGGGCCGATTCGACGAACGTCCGTATGCGATACGCCGGGTCAAACCAGCGCCCCAAATCATTTTCGGCATCCCGCGCCATCCAGGCGGCATGGTACGGAAAGAGCGTCCCAAGGCGATTGGCCCATTGGGGTATTTGGGCCCGGTCGCCCA
>PWNM01000465.1 GCA_003557825.1 Candidatus Hydrogenedentota bacterium
CCGTCGTTTTATGTATTGAAAGATTCGTGGCATGCTACCTTGCTTGCTTCGTGGCCGGACTATATGGAACATGCCCAAGCAATCCCGTTCTATGCCTCCCCCGTAATGCGCGGGCAGGACAGGCCGCAACGGGTCGAGGTGGATGTTTCCGGTTGGACCGATCTCTTTCTTATTGTGGATGAAGTCGAAAATTATTCGATGGACCGGGCAAACTGGGCCGAGGCCCGTCTTGTAGCTGACGACGGGACTACTACGTATCTCGATACGCTCATGCCGGTATCGGCAACGCAACAACATGATGTACTGCGCCGGGTTACGGATTCCGAACCCCATGATATAAGCATCGCCGATACCACCTACGAACGGGGACTGCACACCCATGCGGTGAGCGTGATTCACTTTGAGCTAGATAAGTCCTACGATGTGTTCGAATCTTGGGTGGGCGTCTGCGGGAGCCGTCCTGCCGGGCTGGGAAGTGTGCGGTTTCTGGTCAGCAATCACCGGATTCATCGTAGGAGCGGCGCTGTGGCCATTCCCACGGAAATGGAGGACATCTGGGATCTAATCGAGCGGGATTTTCCCGATCCCCTGTCCCGCCGACAGATGGCATGGGAACGTGAAGACCAGACCACGCTGTGGGGATGGGCAACCACCACCAAAACCGAAATGGCGCAGCGCTATATTGACCTGACGCCCGAGCCCTTTGATGCTTCTCCAGCAAAGGCCTTGGACGCGGGCGAACACGATGCGCTTGACAGGGCTCGCGAAGCCTATTATCGGGGCAAAGTCCTGGAGCATCTTAAAGCGGTTGTCGAATACCGAATGGTTGCGGGAAACATCCTGACGGCCCTGTGCCGCGACCGTGAGGATGTTCCTGCCTTGATTGAACTGCTGGACCATTCCGATCATTGGATTCGCATCAATACCGCGAAGACTCTTGCCTTCATGGACGCCACGAAGGCTGTTGAGGCGATTTCCGAACGACTTAGAGCATCGAAGCCCGAGGCCGCCTATGGTTTTTTTGACGAAGTCTATTTCGCCCGCGCCCAGGGATGGGACGAGTTCAGTGACCCGGCTCCACGTTATCGTGAAGCGCTGGTCATGGCTCTCGGCATGCTTGGAGCCGAGGAGGAGGTTCCGCTACTGGCCGAGATGTTGGTTGATGAACAAAATACCCTTGATATCCAGTACCGGGCGGCCAATGCGCTGGATATGCTGGGCACAGCCGAAGCGATTGATGCGTTGCGGCAAGCGGAACGGGACCATCCCTATCATAGTGTTCGAATGGTCGCTCGAGAAGCTCTATGGCGCAGGGATGTAGAACCCTTGCCGCGGATCGAGCCGCCGGCAACCGCCCCGCCTTCCCAGCTAGCATCCGATGAATGTGACGAAGAACCGACCCGGTTTGTGTTTATCAAAGGGGAACACGACCCGTATAACCCCTTTCAGATGGATAACTGGCGGCAGGCTTATCTGACCACAGACAGCGGACCGACCTATCGGCCCGGACGTAATCTCTACATCCTTGATATTTCGGGTTCGGAACCGGAGGTCTGGCCATTGACACAGTTCGAAGATGGATATGTGGCCGATTGCGAAGTTTCCTATGAAGGCGACCGGGTGATCTTTTCGCGGCGAGAGGAGCAGAGTCCATGGTGGCATGTCTATGAAATACATGCGGATGGAAGTGGATTGCGGCAGATAACCGATGGCCCCTATCACGATGTGCATCCGAGTTACATGCCCAATGGCCGTATCCTGTTTTCGACCACACGGCTGGGAGCGCGGGACGAATACCACGGGTATCTGTGTACAGGACTGGCTACGATGACGCCCGATGGCGAGGACATCCAGGTCATCGGGTTCAACTTCGGTCGCGACGCAGAGCCGATTGTCGGTGAGGACGGCAAGATCCTCTTCACCCGGCTCGAGTTGTTCTATGCCCGCATGAAAACCGAGATGAACCTCATCAGCGCTTTTCCTGATGGTACCCGCATGCATACCCTGTATGGTCCTGAGCGACGCGGTTTGTGGAGCACCATACATGGCGGATATACCGATTGGACCGTTTCTGGTGAACGACATCGGCAGCTTCGCCTAACCCAGCCCCGTCCCTATCGTCCCGGTGAGTACCTGCTCACAACACCTGCAGGCCCCATCATTACCCAAGGCCGCTTTCAGGAGCAGTTTATACGAGAGGATTATCTGCGTCCCGGTGGGAACGATCCCTGGGTCATTACGACACCCCATGCCCTCAATGACGATACGTTGTTGGTTGCCGCTGGCGAGAAACAACACGAGATGTCTGTTGGCGCATTTCCAACCGATACTGTGGATTTGGGGTTGTATACCCTAGATATGGACACCGGCGAGCTGACCCTGCTCTATAATGACCCGGAGACAGCGAATTTCGAGGCGCGACCGCTCCATCCTCGAACCCCGCCCCCCATACTGGCCGAATCTCCGGGCGCGCGAAGCGCCGGCTTCACCGGTACGCTATATGCCGAATCGGCCTTCATCACCCAAGAAGACGAGGTGCGAGAGCGGGGGAAACTCCTTCGGATCATCGAAGGGCTGCCTCAGGTAACCCGCCATATGACCCATACAAGCGGTGGGGGCCCCGGTTATGAGGCATGGAAAAACCATGGGGGGGCCTTTGCCCGCGCCCTGGGTATCGTGCCGTTGGCAGCCGATGGGTCCTTCGCCGTTGAGGTACCCGCAGACCGATTGCTTCATCTACAGGTACTCGACAGCGACCGCCGTGTTGTGGGTAACCAGACGGTTTGGATGCATGTGCGACCCGGTGAGAGCAAGGGGTGTATTGGATGCCACGAAACCCCCGATACCACCAGCGAAGCCTTGCTGCAGATGCCCCAGGCTATGACGCCGCCCAAAATTACGGAAGCCCTGCCCGATGGGCCCGATCAGCTTCGTTATCGTGCGAAGATCTGGTTCAAAGGCCATTTGCCTGATGAACGAGAAGAACGGCAACGGACCGTTCAGTCCATCAACTGGCTCGGGCGTAACTGATGGCCTGCAATGTCAGGAGGTAGTTGATAACGTCCTTCTAATGGTCCATCGGTGTAGAACGGCGGCCACAGCAATGATGCCGAAGGCCAGGCCCATTGGGCCTGTCCCGGACGACGGGGGCGGAACGGGGTTTATACTGGAGCAGTTGAAGAAGCCGTCATCAGCGGGTGGCGTAGGCGTTTCCACAAAGACAGCTCGTACGGTTTTGTCCGAGTTCATGACGATCTCGACGGTCGAGCGCCAACCCGAGGCGTCGCCTTCCCAGTATTGAAACTGCCATCCCGGTGCAGCGGTGGCCGCCAAGGTTACGGGCGTTCCGAGCAAATACTCGTGGGATACGCCGACCTCCGGTTCAACGGAGCCTTCGCCGCGGACCAATGTGGTGAGCGTAAACGTGGGGATAAGCATGAATTCGGCCGTTATTTCGAGATCCTCCATGACCTGAATGGTCAGGGGGTTCTCAGCGCCCGCAACGCTGCCTGTCCACTGCACGAGCATGTGACCTTCAGCCGGCGTGGCCGTTATCTCAAGCAGTGTGCCCTCTTCTACTTCGTATAGTCCCGGTTCGGGTTCAAGCGTGCCTTCGCCTATGATGTCCAGGGTGACGTAGTAGACCGGCGGAACGTATTCAAAGGCCCCCATATCGTAATTCGAGCCGTCCCCTCGGGGCGTGTCGACTACGTCAATTCCGCGAGGATTCCCTTCGAAGTCTTCGAGCAAGCCCGGAACCAGTCGCCCCGAGTCAATGGCAGGCGATCCAAACTGTAGCCGGAAATCCTGTGCTCCGGGGTCCACAAACATGGGGTCCACCTGAATGTTCCCAAAATCATCCGTTTCAAGAAGGTCCTCTGCATCCTCATCGTCCAGATCATCGCCGTTGGGATCCTCGATGGGAGGTACTTCCGGTTCCTCGTCCTCGTCCGGAGGGGGCGCGGCAAACCATTCTTGGATACACGAGAAATCGGGGAAGGCGCTCTCATGGATTTGGGGATCCTCGAGGGCGCTGTTGGCCCATACGATGACATTGGCAATCTCGCCGTTGCATCCGGACATACCGCCGCCAAATACCTCTGCACTGTTGCCGTAGATGGTGTTGTTAACCACGTAACCATCGCAACCCACGAGGCCGCCGCCGGTAAACTCAGCCGTGTTGAAGG
>PWNM01000552.1 GCA_003557825.1 Candidatus Hydrogenedentota bacterium
CGATAATCCAAATACCGAATGACCCCGCATCCGGTCAGGGCGAGACAGGTCATCGCCGCAACGATTTTCCATATCCATTCCATACGCATTGGTGCTCCAAAGGACTCCTCTTTCAGAGGATAACAAGTTCGGGGGTCGATGCTCATCCAGCCGCCCAATTGATGCCAAGCGGCTGACATGATAGGATGCAACCGATATGCGAGAACACCGCCGAATCGAGGCGACAAGGAGAACCACTCATGGCCGAAGACAGGGCAGAGACGACATGCATCGTAGTGGGAGCCGGCATTGCGGGCTTGCTCGCGGCGCGCAAACTCAAAGAACACGGCTATTCCGTTAAGGTGATCGATAAAGGCAAGAAGGTCGGCGGCCGTATGGCCACGCGACACATCGGGTCCACCGTGTTTGACGTGGGCGCCCAGTATTTCACCGTGCGGGATGATCATTTCGCCATGTTGATTAACGCCTGGCGGAACAACGGATATGTCGAGGAATGGGGACGTGGGTTTGAAAGCGCCGACCACCGGGTCTCGGCCGATGGCCATCCCCGCTACCGGGTCACGCCCTACATGCGGGCCCTGCCCGAGCGGCTTGCCGAAAACCTGGATGTCCAGTGCGCGACGAAGATCGCCGCCGTCGCCGCGGAAAACGGCGGCTGGAAGCTCGAAGACGCCAACGGCAACCTGTATTCCGCCCAAACGCTGCTGATGACGGCCCCGGCGCCCCAATCCCTCGCCTTGCTTAAAGCAGGAGACGTGACCCTGAACGAAGCGGCTTCGAATGCCCTTGAAGCCATCGAATACGACCCGTGTATCGCTCTCTTGGTCGAACTCGACGGACCAAGCGCGTTACCGGAACCCGGGGGTATCCGGACGCCGTCCGACACGATCCTTTGGATGGCCGACAACCATGCCAAAGGCATCTCGCCTGAGGGCTATGGCGTGACCATCCACGGCTGCCCCGAGTTCTCCCGCGATTATTACGACGCCGACGACGCCTACTTGGAGAAGATGCTCCTTGGCGGGGCTTACGAATACCTCAACGCCGACGTCCTCGGTACCCACCTCCATCGTTGGCGATACAGCCAGACTGCGCGCTGCCACCCCGAGCTATATATGGCCGTGGATGCTCCGGCTCCGCTGGTGTTTGCGGGCGACGGATTTGGCGGTCCCCGTGTCGAAGGAGCGGCCCTCTCGGGCTTGGCGGCCGCCGAGGCCATTATCCACCGGGCTTAGCCCGTCTATTTTACATCCTCCAGGCCCAGAGCTACCCGCTGTGCTTGTAGCGCTGTCTGTATCGGCTGGTAGATAAAAAACCCAATCGATGCTAATATATAGTATGGATGTAAATCTATCGGACGAGGCGACAACGCAGGAGGATCTAGCCATGCCGACCTATTCCTACCAGTGTGAAGCCTGTAAAAATGTGTTCTCCATGCAGATGACCATAGCGGAGCATGACAGGGAACGCATCAAATGCCCCAAGTGCGACAGCAAACGGGTCCAACAACAGTTTGGATCTTTTGGGGTAAAGACCTCGAAAAAGAGCTGAACTTCCCGAGGTCCAAAGCGATGGCCCCAGGATGGCGCATGTTGGAGCGCAGGGCCGTTGGTTCGGTCTTCCGCTTTTGGGGACAATAGTGCGCCGGCATGCGCTTGAGCCTGCATACCATACCAGCCATTACATATCCCTATAAGCACCATGGTATTGCGCATTCCTTGGGGACGGTCGTTGACGCAACGAACGCAATTCGATAGGATGCAAGGACATTAGTAATCCATCGTAGACAATTGGAGCAAAACAAAAGGAGACCGTGCTCAATGAAATGGGATAGGATGAAAGCCTACGAAGAAACGGACACGTCCGAACCGGGCATGACGCCGGACTCTTCCTGCGGGCGGCGTCGGTTTCTACTGGCTGCCGGCGCAGCCGGCTTGGGGCTGAGTCAGTTGTCCAAGCGAGACGCCCATGCGGCGCATTCGGCGACGAACTTTGAACTCCTCACCGAGAGCACCCGTATCCGACTCGAGGAGGACGGCGCAACGCTCATTCAGAAGGCCTATGACTTGGGATACGAGTATCACCGAACCCACGGCGGATGCTGCCGGTGTACCGTTGCGGCGCTGCAGGAAGCACTCGACATGGTCCCCGACGATCCGGGCATGTTTCGCGCTGCAACGTGCCTCGATGCCGGCGCGGCTCCGGGTACGATGCTGAGTTGCGGGTGTTTCACCGGCGCAGGGATCGTCATCGGCTACCTATGCGGCGGTGAGGATTTTGCTTGCCGTGACTTGGCTCACAGTCTGATTCAGCGAATAGCACGGAAGTACCAGGATGAGTTTGGCAGCGTGCTGTGCGAAGACGCCATCAAATGCGGCGATTGCAGCGATCTTGTTGGACGCACCTCCCAATGGACGGCAGAGATCCTGCTGGAGCAGTTCACCGATTACATGGCCGAGGCGTAACAATTTCATAACGTCGTCGGTCACGATCCCTTACCTGTCTAAAACATCATAGTCGAGGTTCCGCCGGATCGGATCATATGGCGGTTTCGGCCGGCTCCACGGAGGGTTTGGGCAGCTGTGGTCCCACCTCGAGTAAGCGATCGAGGGCGTAGTGCAAGAATTTATACAACACAAAGGCGCTTAGCAGCGGGAAGAAAAACAGCTCGAAAAAAACGACCAGCACAAAATAAATGCAGACCATCATGCCATCATAGACGGTATCGGCCATGCCTTCGGCCATGCGCAACAGCGTCGCCTTAGTCTCGTTGTAGCTCTCTGTCGGCCGGAGAATGGATACCCTGTCGCGCAAGGCCAGGAATTCGTCCCGCTTCTCGCTCAACTCCTGCTGCAGCACTTCGATGCGCACGTGATAGCTGGCCTTGATGGGTTCGGTATACCGAATGCTGAGGTAATGGGTCGCCAACAGGGCGATGGGCACGACATAGGCAAACAATATGCCCAAAAACACGAACCGTTTACCCCATCGCGTCAGGGTCGGCCCATACCGTCCGTACATGCGCGCAACGGCCCAAAGCACCAAACCCAGCCCGATAACCTGCAAGCCAATGGCCAACACGCCGGTCTCGAGCAATAGCTTATAAATGCCCAGGATGATCAGGGAATACAGCATGAAGCGCCACACGAGATCGACGTAGTCGTAGGCAGGCTGGACGAGGTCACCGATTTGCAGATGAAAGCCCATGCCCAGCGAAATGCCCATGGTACTGCCTTCGATGACAGATAACGTGGCCTTAATCCCCGATACGACGGCAAAAGTCACCATGTTCCGGTGGATGGCATCGTCGACCAATAATTGGGTTTCGCCGGTCAACATGTCATAGAGGGTGTATCGCGACACGCTTTCGGTGGCAAACAGACAGAGCAGCCCGATGAGGGCCATAATAACCGTAAGGACTAGGGCCTGTGCTTTGGTACGTTGCGCCCCGATTTCGGAGCGGGATTCGATCATCGTCCTCCTCCCATGCGGCCTATCCGCATGTATTCCGCAGATTAATCCCCCGTAAGCCCCGCAGGTTGCATCGAACGTGCCTCTTGCCCTTTGCGTCGAAGAAGCGTAAGCTAATGCAGGCTCAGTTGGATAGGGTCGGAGGGACAGGCGTATGCGGCATCGACGACCATTGGGGCTTCCGTTGACATCCTGGCTTGCCGGGAGCGTGGCCCTGTGTGCCTTTGGCGTCATTCTGGTCGCGGCCTTTATCGGCGCACCGCCTCCCGCGCCCATGGAACAGGCAGACCGCGCTCCCGATCACGAACCCGCTCCGGTTTGGGAGGAATGGCCGTCACCCGCCCAGGAAGTCGCCGACATCGAGCCCCCTGCGGAAGCCGAACCGCAAGGGTACCCCCCACAGGCTTCTCAAGCCCCTGACATATCCCTGCCTGAATCGGAAGGGAATACCGGTACCTTCGAATTGGAACCTCTGCCCGAGTTGTCGGAAATCGAGCTTCAGCAAATCGACTATCAAGTGGAGCTTTCCTTGGGATTTCAGTTTGGCGATTTCCTGGAAAAGGCCGACCTCCCGACCGATATCGAAGAGAACGCCCTCCGGCTATTGTCGGAGTATATCCAATCGATTCAGGCAATGGACTTCATGGTTGAGGCCCACGGGTATGACCGCGACCAGGCGGCCCAGCGTATTCGGACGTTCGAGGCCGAAC
>PWNM01000408.1 GCA_003557825.1 Candidatus Hydrogenedentota bacterium
TGCTGTATCTGGATAAACAATATGACCAGCACTAAACTCTTTACCACAGACCTCGCATACTCTCATTTACTCACATCCTTTCGTTTTCGTTACACTCATTTTAAACCATACATCGCTTAAACGGCGTGTTATTTTAAAACTTTTTAACTTTTATGCGCCGTTTTATACGCCTGGCGCTTTATCATTACATCATGACGACAAACAAATTTATGATTTATGTATTTAATTATTTAATAGCGTACCTAAGCGCTTTATACAGTGTATATACAGTAAATGGCGTAGGTAAGCCGTTTTGCGTGGAAACACCATTTTGAGTGGGTTGGAGGTGGTTATGTATAGTAAAATTGTTTTTTAGTAGCCTATATAAGAATTATTGCGTTATAATGAAAGTACCAAAGTAAATTCCAAAATAGAGAGGGGCATTTTTATATGAACATATTTTATTTAGATCCATCACCTGCACAATCTGCTGCTATGATGTCTAATAAACATATAGTAAAAATGGTAGTAGAAACTGCACAAATACTCAGTACAGTACATCATATGTATCAAAGTAAAATAGCAGAAGAGGTATACAAACCTACGCATAAACATCACCCAAGCGTAGTGTGGTGTGCAAGTAGCGTACAGCATTATCGTTGGGTTGTAGCACATTTAGAAGCGTTATTAGAAGAATATACACATAGGTATCATAAGATACATAAAACATCAACCGTAGCTAAATTACTTAAAACACCACCACCTAACATGCCTGATAAAGTATTCACACAACCACCCCAAGCTATGCCAGATCAATACAAGTCACCATCATCAGTACAAAGCTATAGGTTGTACTACGCACATGAGAAATTATTCACAGAAGATGATAAAATCAGATTCAAAAAGCAATTAAAGTATATTTTTAAGACGTTTTATTCAAACCCCCTTAGAAAACATGAAAAGGAACTGTTGCGTATAACGTAACACGCTCTAAAACACGTCAAATTTAACGTATAACGAAAGAACTTCATTTAGTAGTATAATAACACTAATTAAAAATAAGATGCGTTAGAACGCAAATATGGGAGGATTTATGATAGAGGTAACGATTTATGAAGGTGAGTTTGAAGATGTACATTTGAGTAAGTACGTGGATAAGTTGAAATACTACGACTCTGTTAAGGAGAGACTGAAAAGAGGTGAGGTGGTTAGGTATAGAGATTATGAGATAACATTTAAGAAGAGACATAGAAATAGTATTTTGTACACTGTGTTGGATTATGACGATACCGTCTTCATCCCATACATTACAAAGAATGAGTTAGGTGTTATGTTCAATCTTGATTCAATAGCGTTAGGACATATGCAAAACCAAATAGGAAGTGCTGGGTTTAAAGATATACAAGGGTATCGAGTGATCAAAGCAGAGGAGATGAGTTAGGTTTTGTTTTCTTCTTTTATATATAAATATATAAATACATATATATATATAAAAACAAGAAAGAAAAACACATATATATAACATAATATATATATAACATAAAAAACAAATAACATAACATTTTGTTTTTTTGTTTCTTCATAACATAAACTCACTTCGTTCGTTGAATAATACAAACGTCACTTCGTTTCCGTTTGAAAGAAAAAAAAGAAAACATCATAGTTTTTGTTTAGAAAGGAGAATAGCCGCCGCATGGAATTTGTATTCGGAGGAGCAGCGTTAGTGTTTGCAATAGCTCTTAGCTACGTTAACAGAAGGATTGGTTTTAAAAAAGGTGTTCATGCAGCACAGACTGTAGTGTATGTGTTTGCAAAAGCATTACAGGATGATGAAAATGAATAGTAGCCTTTTGAGAAGAGGGTGTGGTATAATAGTAAAAAAACGTTGGAGGGTTAATATGGAGTTTGAAAGATTGTTTTATGAGTTAAGCGAGTGTTTAACAGAAGAGTATGAAGATGTGTTGGGGTTAGCTTACAATCATGATTTCAATCCACTGCATTACGTACCCAAACTTACACAAGAAGATTTAGACTACTTAGAAAGACTCAGAGATTTAGCAGAAGAGAATTTCGAACAAGAAAAAAGAAACAAAGAATTCTTCGGTAAACCTACAGCACCATTCTTTATTACTAATACAATGGATGTACATCCGCAGTGGCAAGACTGGAGATCCTTTGAGAAGGCTACACAAAATGTAATGGATGTAATCGCTGATGAGGTTGCTAAAGTGATAGGGTTGGATGTTGAAGGATTGAATAGAGATATCGAAGAGAGTATTGAAAAGAATAACCAAGAAGTAACAAGAAGCTTAAGAAGCGAAAAAGGAGGATTAGGTCATGGGTAAAAATGATATTATCACAGTTCAAGTGTTAAAAGATGAGGTGTTTAGTAAAGGGTTTAATGCGTTTAAACCTATTGCAGAATTTATTGAGTACGAGCTTTACACAGTAGATAAAAGATATTCATGTGAGGTGGATTTAAAAACCAGGAAAGTATGGGTGTACAACAGTGAAGATGAGCTTATAGGTGAAATCGGTAAAGACTCTTGGATAGGTGATAAGTGGAGGATTCAAGGTGATACACAAGCGTTAAGTAAACTAGCGGATTATATTACTAAGCACTATTAGTAGTAAAAAACTTAAAAATTATGTATAATATATAGAGAGGTGATGTTATGGATTTTGTACCACGTTTTGTTTACACGTATCAAATTGTAGAAGATGACTTAGTAATATACACATGGGAGTTTCAAAATCATCATGGTGATTCATTACTGTATAAGAATAAAACGAATGGGTATACTACGATGTTAGAGTTCTACGGAGATCCACGTAAGTTCTGTGAAGAGAATGATGTATTCTTAGATAGAGTTGAGGTGTTAGCAGACTTAGGTGAAGTCGTTTATGACGATGATGACTTTGAGTTAGGTGAAGCGGAGATGGATGTTGTAATCAATTTATTTGGTGAGGAGAAGGAATAATATGGGATTGGATCAAACGTTTTATTTAGAGAATAGTTATGAAAGTAAAGAACTGTTGTACTACAGAAAGTTCCACGAATTACACAAAGCTATTGAAGAGATTAAAGGTGAACCTATAGGTAATTGCGTCATCGTACCCTTGACACCTGAAGAGTTAACAGAGGTGTTAGACTTTTTCTTATCAAACCCTGAAGTTTATTGGGGATGGGATGAGGAGCGTATGGGATATTATTACGCCATAGGTGTCATATCGTATTACATATTTAAAGATAAGCCGTTGTATTATGAGGGTAGTTGGTGATGAGATTACATATTGTAGGAGTGGATAGTGTAGCTAAACTCATTGAAGCTGCTACAAATAATGTTGATTATTACAAGTTAGTGGTGCAAACAGACGAATTTCAATGTCAAAAGCCACCCCACGAAAGAGCGTTTATTGTTGATATTATAGACGTAGGTGACGAAGAAGAAACATTAGTAGACTTATTTAGAAAACACGAGGGAGACGATTTTGAGTAAAGACTATAAAGATGTTAATGGTAAATTACCGCTTCATTTAATAGATCCCGTTGCATTAAGAACATTAGGAGAAGTATTACAATACGGATTGAATAAATACGGTATTGAGAACTCTACTTCATATCAACATGGTGAGATGGAAACATATATAGCAGCGTTGCTAAGACACTTGCTAGCTTACCAAGAGGGTGAGATTATAGACGTTGAAAGTAAATTACCACATTTACACCACCTATTTTTTAACGCATATGTATTGATTTATATTATGAAGAGAGATAACGAGGGAGATAAAAATGAGTAAATATGAATTGATTGATCAGTACATTACTGAAGGTAAGACATGGGAAGATATGCGAGAGTATGGTATATCTGATACGGATAGGAAAAGGTATTACGGTTACAAAGATGGATTAGAAGTTAGCAGTGAAGATATGCTAGCACAAGAAAAGCAAAAGGTTAGAATACTTAAAAAAGAATTAAGCATTGAGCGTCAAATCAATAATGAACAATTAAAATACATCACTGAAATTTCACGTATTGATAGAGAGAAGAAGGGTGTTGTAAGTACCAACGTTAAGTGGTTAGATACTGGAAGAGATAATGAAACACCATTCTATTTAATCACAACAGCAGACTTTCATTATAACGGTGAAGTAACTCAGCTGCAAAGATTAAACACTGTACGTAATGAGATTACACA
>PWNM01000067.1 GCA_003557825.1 Candidatus Hydrogenedentota bacterium
AAGCCGATGGACACGACGGTGACGGGCGTGGAGATGTTCCGCAAGATGCTGGACGACGGCCAGGCGGGCGACAACGTAGGGTTGTTGTTGCGCGGGGTCGAGCGGAAAGACGTGGAGCGGGGTATGGTAGTGGCGAAGCCGAAGAGCATCACGCCCCATACGAAATTCGAGGGCGAAGTATACGTGCTGAAGAAAGAGGAAGGCGGGCGTCATACGCCGTTCTTCAACGGATACCGGCCGCAATTTTACTTCCGCACGACGGACGTCACGGGCGCATTGGATTTGCCGGAAGGCGTTGAGATGGTGATGCCGGGCGACAACGTGACGATCAGCGCCGAGCTGATTATGCCCATCGCCATGCAAGAAGGGCTGCGGTTCGCGATTCGCGAAGGCGGCCGGACGGTCGGCGCGGGCGTCGTGACCAAGATTATTGAATAGCAACAGCGCGAGCAGCGGAGTCTAATCCATGGCAAGTACGCAAAAAATACGCATCAAGCTTCGGGCCTACGACCACCGGCTCCTGGATGCATCTACCCAGGAGATCGTGTCGGCGGCCCAGCGCACGGGCGCGGGGATTTACGGACCGATTCCGTTGCCGACGGCGATATCGAAATACACAGTGAATCGCTCGCCCCACGTAGATAAAAAATCGCGGGAACAGTTTGAGACCCGCACGCACAAACGACTTTTGGATATCGTCAACCCGACGGCACAGACCGTAGACGCCTTGATGCGTTTGGATTTGCCTGCGGGTGTGGATGTCGAGATCAAGCAGTAGTCCTCTTCCGGACATCTGCCCCGATCGCGGTATCGTTCCGAGGCCAAAGACGTCTCGGCATTGACGGAAACAGCGAGCTTACCAATAAGCATCGCGAGATACTGACGAGGATACCAGAACACGATGGTTACTGGACTCATGGGCAAAAAGCTGGGCATGACCCGGATATATACGGAAAGCGGTGCGGCAGAGCCCGTAACGGTTCTTGAAGCGGGTCCCTGCACGGTAGTTCAGCGCAAGACAACCGAATGCGACGGCTATGAGGCTGTCCAATTGGGCTTTGGGACCAAATTGGAGAAGCGTTGCACCAAGCCGCTTCGCGGCCATTTTGCCAAAGCCGGCGCCTCGCCTGCTAGCGTATTACGCGAATTTCGGCTTGATTCAGGCGACGAAGTAAACGCCGGTGACACCGTTAAGGTGGATATTTTTGAAATAGGCGATCGCGTTGATGTCGCGGGCATTTCCAAAGGTAAAGGATTCCAGGGCGTGCAAAAGCGCTGGGGTTTTGGAGGCGGTCCCGCCTCACACGGCTCGAACCATCATCGCGAGCCGGGTTCTATCGGCATGAGCGCCGACCCGTCAAAAGTCCATAAAGGCAAAAAGCTTCCCGGAAGAATGGGCAACAAACGCATCACTGCCCAAAACCTCGAAATAATCTCCGTTGATCCCGAGAAGAATTTAATCCTTATTCGCGGGAGCATTCCGGGCGCCAATGGCGGTGTGGTCGTGGTCAGAAAACGCGTGAAAGGAACCAAGTAACCATGGCGTCGGTAAGCGTGTTAAGAATGGATGGAACCGAGGTCGGGTCGGTGCAATTAAGCCCCGAGGTGTTTGAAGCTTCGATGAATCCGACCGTGGTCAAAGAAGTCATCGTCGGACTGCGTAATGCCAAACGTCAGGGCAACGCCGAGACAAAAACCCGCAAAGAAGTGCGGGGCGGCGGCGCGAAGCCCTATCGCCAAAAGGGGACGGGAAACGCCCGACGCGGCAGTACGCGTGAACCGCATTTGCGTGGTGGCGGCGTGGTGTTTGGTCCGCACAAGCGTAGCTATCGGCAAGGCGTGACGTCCGCGTTGCGGCGGCAAGCGATTCGATGTTTGCTAAGCGACCGCGCGCAAGAAGGTGCGATTGCAGTGCTTGAAGAGCTGCAGTTTGATACGCCCAAGACGCAACGGTTCGCCGATATGAAAGCGAAAGTAGCTCCGGAAAGCCGGCGTACACTGATTATTACGGCGGAGCCGAATCGCAATGCACTGCTTTCCGCGCGGAATTTGCCGCGGGTATACATGAGCACTGCAGACGATCTGAATGCGTTGGATCTCGCCGATGTGACACGGGTGGTGATTGAGAAAGAGGCGTTGTCCAAGCTGGAAAGCCGGCTCGCCAAACGCGTCAAGGCGAAGGAGACCGAGCAATGATCTCGAATCCGACCTATATTATAAAAGCGCCGGTGGTGACCGAGGAATCGACCTTGGGCATGGAAAACCGGAACCAGTATGCGTTCCGAGTGGATCCGCGGGCGACGAAGAACCAGATCCGGGATGCCGTTGAACACTTGTTCAATGTCCATGTCGTAGCAGTAAATACCATGAACTACACGGGAAAAACCCGGCGGCGTGGGCGGTATTTGGGCCGGCGCCCGAGTTGGAAGAAGGCGATTGTCACCCTTCGCAAGGGCGATAGCATCGACCTGATGTAAGGCGGGTTGTCCGTACCAAGGAGTGCTGAGAGATGCCGATTAAACGATTCAGGCCAATAACGCCCTCACGGCGTAACATGGGCCTTTCGGATTTTGCGGAAATCACGAGACGTTCGCCGCAGAAGACATTGTCTACCGGACAACGCAAGAAGGCCGGCCGCAACAATCACGGACGCATTACCATGCGCCGTCGGGGCGGCGGTCATAAGCGGCGCTACCGGTTTGTTGATTTTCGTAGGGAGAAAGCCGGTGTTCCGTGCCGAATTGAGGCCATTGAATACGACCCGAACCGGTCGGCGCGGATAGCGCTCGTGTTGTATGCCGACGGCGAGCGTCGGTACATTATCGCTCCGAAAGGAGCGGCGGTGGTCCAAACGCTTATCAGCGGGCCAAAATCGGAATATCAACTGGGCAATACCATGCCGCTATCAGACATCCCGTTGGGTACGACAGTCCATAATGTGGAGTTGACCCCTGGAAAAGGTGGTCAACTGGCCCGGTCTGCGGGAACGCAATGCCAATTGCTTGCCAAAGAAGGCGGATACGCAGCGATTCGGCTTCCATCGGGCGAAATGCGGCGGGTGCTGATCACTTGTACAGCCACCATCGGCCAGGTTGGAAACGAAGAGCATTTAAATATTGAGAGCGGTAAAGCCGGCCGGGCGCGCTGGCTAGGCCGTCGACCCAAGGTGCGGGGCGTGGTCATGAATCCGGTGGACCATCCGCACGGCGGCGGCGAGGGCCGCACGTCGGGTGGACGGCATCCCACGACGCCATGGGGTAAACCGACCAAAGGGTATAAGACTCGGCCCAAGAAGAAGAAGTCGAACATGTTTATTATTCGGCGGCGTAACGGGTAAGGCCGGCGACTCAGCAGGAGAAAGCAACCGTGCCACGTTCAGTTAAAAAAGGTCCCGTCGTAGCGGACCATCTCATGAAGAAGGTGCTGAAAGCCCAGGAGAAGGGCGACAAAAAGGTGATCCGCACGTGGTCGCGCCGTTCTACGGTGATGCCGGAGATGATCGGATTAACGATTGCCGTTCATAACGGGCAGAAATTTGTGCCGGTCTTCATCACCGAAAACATGGTGGGACACAAGCTTGGCGAATTTTCGCCAACGCGTACGTTCCGCGGTCATGCCGGTACCAAAGCAGAAAAGGCCGCCCGCAAGAAATAGGGCAGTGGAGGATAACACGTCATGGCAGAAGCAGTTGCGCGTGCCCGCTCCCTTAGGGTGGCGCCACGCAAAATGGGTTTGGTGGCCGAATTAGTGCGGGGACGCACGGTCAAAGAAGCGCGGGAAATCTTGCAGTTTACCCAAAAAGCTGCGGCTCCGAAGCTCCGGAAAGTGCTCGAGTCGGCAGTGGCCAACGCGGAAAGCAAAGCCGCGGAACACCGGCAACGGATCGACACCGACGAGATGGTGGTGACCCAATTGCTTGTCGGCCCCGGATTTACCATGAAACGAATGCAGCCCCGTGCACGGTCCCGGCGATGCATGATTCGGAAACGGACCAGTCATGTCGACTTGGTCATCAGCGACATCTAACGGACATGCGCGCCCGTAGATTGAATAAGTAAGGAGAGCATCGTGGGTCAGAAAGTACATCCTCTGGGTTATCGCCTGGGCGTTATTCGCGGCTGGAGCTCAATTTGGTACGCAGACCGCAACTATGCGGATCTGCTGCACGAAGATCTGAAGCTTCGGGATTATGTCAAAAAACGCCTATACAACACCGGCGTTGCGCGGGTCGATATCGAGCGCGCGGGTCAAAAGGCGAAGGTACATATCTACACCGCGCGCCCGGGATTGGTAATCGGTCAGCGTGGCGCAGAAGTCGATAAACTGCGTTTCGAGCTCGAGAAGCTGACGGGTCGCGAATTATTAATCAATATTCATGAAGTGCTAAGTCCGGAACTGAGCGCCCAGTTGGTGGCCGAGAACATTGCCAGTCAGATTGAGCGGCGGATTTCATTCCGGCGGGCAATGAAGAAATCGGTTCAGAATACGATGCGTCTTGGCGCAAAGGGCATCCGGTTGCGCGTAGCGGGCCGTTTGAACGGCGCGGAAATTGCCCGTGTGGAAGCTGCCCGCGACGGCAGCGTGCCCCTGCATACGCTCCGGGCGGATGTGGATTATGGATTTGCCATTGCCTACACGACGTACGGCACCATCGGGGTGAAATGCTGGGTCTACCACGGCGACGTGGCCCCAGGCGAGCAGGCGTCGGGTCCGGCGGATGCACGTGGTAATGTCGGTTCGCGCCGGTCGCGCGGTTCAAGCCGCGGCGCAACGCAGGAGAAACGCTAGATGCTGATCCCTAAACGAGTAAAACACCGCAAGGTCCAACGCGGCAGGCGTCGCGGGATGACCAAAGGCGGCGCATCGGTCGATTTCGGCCAATATGGGTTGAAGATCATGGAAGCGGGATGGATTACGGCGCGGCAGATTGAGGCAGCCCGTATCGCTCTAACCCGGTCAATTCGTCGTGGCGGGAAAATTTGGATTCGCGTGTTTCCGGATAAACCCATTACGAAGAAACCGGCCGAAACCCGAATGGGTAAAGGCAAAGGCGCTCCGGAGGAGTGGGTGGCCGTGGTCAAGCCGGGTCGTGTGATGTTTGAGTTGGAAGGCGTATCGGAAGAGCTGGCACGCGAGGCAGTGCGCCTCGCAGGCCACAAGCTTCCCTTGGCCATAAAATTTGTGAAGCGCGCCTAGGACGCGGCGGAGAATACAACAGTGAAAACGAGCGAACTGCAACAAATGAGCGACGAGGAATTGCGGCAGCAGGTGCGCGATCAATCTGAGTCGCTGTTCCGCCTTCGGCTTCGAATTGTCACAGGGTCCGTCGAGAATGTGCGCGCCGTGCGTAATTCGCGCCGTGAAATTGCACGGATTAAAACAATACTTCGGCAGCGGGAATTGGCTGCGTCGAAAGGGGTCCGGTAGACCATGCAAGAGCAAAGCCACAGAAAAGAACGGGTCGGGGTCGTGACCAGCAATGCCATGGAAAAGACCGTCACGGTGGCCGTCGAACGACGGGTCCCGCATCCTTTGTACAAGAAAGCCATCAAGCGCACACGCAAGTTCAAAGCTCATGACAAGGAAAACACCTGCGGGGTGGGCGACTTGGTCCGCATTTGCGAAACGCGGCCGCTGAGCAAAACGAAGCGCTGGCGGGTTATCGAGATTGTCAAGCGGGCGGAGTAACAGAACTTGTCGGCGTTTGCCGGCGCTACGGGCTTGGTAGGTGAATCATGATTCAAATATATTCAAATCTCGACATAGCGGACAATACCGGCGCCCGCCGCATTCGTTGCATCCAGGTAATGGGTGGAACAAAGCGCCGTTATGCGCGCATCGGCGATATTATTACGGCATCCGTCCGAGAAGCACTGCCTAATTCGGGCGTGAAAAAAGGCGATGTAGTGAAAGCGGTCGTGGTGCGCACAAAAAAAGATACGCAGCGGCCAGACGGCACGGTCATCCGATTCGATTCGAATGCGGCGGTCTTGTTAAACCCCCAGAAAGAACCTCGTGGGACCCGTATTTTCGGGCCGGTACCGCGGGAACTGCGTGAAAAAGGGTACATGCGAATCGTATCGCTGGCCCCGGAAGTGGTCTAACCAACCCGCAGGAGAGGACAGGCGCGATGCATATTCGTAAAGGCGATACGGTGGTGGTCATCACCGGTAAATACAAAGGCCAGCGCGGCCGCGTGTTGCGGGTATTACCAAAACAGGAACGGCTTGTGGTGGAAGGCGTGAACATGATGAAGCGTCACACCCGCGGTCGCGGCCAACAGCAGCAAGGCGGCATTGTCGAACGAGAAGCCCCCATTCACATGAGCAATGTGATGGCGTGGTGCGACACGGCGGGACGGCCGTCGAAGATTGTGATGAAACGGCTTGCCGATGGGAAACGGGTTCGTACCTTTAAGGCCAGCGGCGAGACCATGAACGACTAGGGATGTTTTTCGGTGACATGACCGAAATGCCATAGGATACGCTAACGGCGGTGCGATCCCGTAGGAACCGGAACTTCGGCGCAAGCGAGACGCTCCGCACATAGAGGAAACAAGACGTGGCGGCACGACTAAAAGAAGCATACTATAGCGAGATACGCCCTACCCTGAAACAGGAGATGGGTGAGCGAAACATCTACGATCTGCCCCGAGTCGACAAGATCGTGGTGAACATGGGCGTTGGCGATGCCATGGCGGATGCTCGGATGCTCGAGATGGCGATGGCCGAGTTGGCCCTTATCACGGGGCAAAAACCGGCGATTCGCAAGGCGCGGCGTTCGATTGCCGGGTTCAAACTGCGTGAGGGCGTCAATATTGCATGCATGGTTACGCTGCGGGGCGAGCGGATGTATGAATTTATGGACCGGTTGTTGAATGTGGCCGTCCCCCGTATTCGCGACTTTCGCGGCGTATCGCCCCGTGCCTTTGATAAACAGGGCAATTACACCCTGGGTATTCGAGAACAGACCATTTTTCCG
The DNA here is from genome assembly GCA_003557825.1 of Candidatus Hydrogenedentota bacterium. Classification (GTDB taxonomy): domain Bacteria; phylum Hydrogenedentota; class Hydrogenedentia; order Hydrogenedentales; family SLHB01; genus PWNM01. Next base: position 6,982 of record PWNM01000067.1, read on the forward strand.
GAGATTAAACTGGACGATGTCCAGCGCGTCCGTGGAATGAATGTCACTTTTGTAATCAAGAACTCGCGCTCTCAGGATGAGAGCCGGGAACTGCTCCGGCGGTTCGGGATGCCGTTCCGTAGCTAGGGACGGCGCAGGTGCACACAGGAGGAAACCGTGGCCAAAAAGAGTCATATCGCGAAAGCCAACAGGCGGCCGAAGTTTGCAGTGCGCGCCTATAGCCGGTGCCGGATTTGCGGCCGGTCTCGAGCCTATATGCGCAAGTTTGGAATTTGCCGCATTTGTTTCCGGACGCTGGCGCTCGAAGGCAAGTTGCCCGGCGTGACCAAATCGAGTTGGTAAAGACCGGTGTTTTTTGCCGGATAAACAAGACTTCGGAGTAAGGAAGAACCAGCAATGTCAATGAGCGATCCGATTGCCGATTTGCTGACGCGAATACGGAATGCATTGTCAGCCGGCCATACGCGGGTAGACGTTCCCGCTTCCCGTTTGAAGGAGGATATCTGCCGAGTACTCCTTCAAGAGGGATATATCAAGGATTACCGTCTGGTGGAAGACTCGCGGCAAGGAGTGATCGAGATAACGCTGAAATACCGGTCCTCGGGTAAGCCGGTGATTCAGGAGCTTCACCGGAAGAGCAGGCCCAGTTTGCGTGCCTATGTGAAGAGTGACGAGATCATGCCGGTCCGCAGCGGCCTAGGCATTACCATCCTCACGACATCGCGGGGCATTATGTCCGGTAAACAGGCGCGGGAGGCCAATCTCGGAGGCGAAGTCCTCTGCGAGATCTGGTGACCGCTGTTCCCGTGGTAGGTGCTGCGAGAACATAGCGAAGAAAGGAATAGAACCGTGTCACGAATTGGAAAACTACCGGTACCGATTCCCAAGGGCGTGCAATGCACGCTAGACGGGCTTCATTTTACGGTAAAAGGGCCAAAAGGGACCCTCGAACGCGAGTTGCATCCGGAAATGAAGGTTACCGTGGCGGATGACGAGGTAACGGTGGTCCGCCCGAGCGACTCGCCAAAACATCGATCGTTGCATGGACTGACCCGGGCGTTGATCAATAACATGGTGGTCGGCGTTACGGAAGGATTTGAACGGAGTCTGCAGATTGAGGGCGTGGGATATCGCGCGTCTTTGCAAGGCAAGACGTTGAACCTTGCCGTCGGGTATAGCCATCCGGTAACGGTCGAGCCGCCCGAAGGCATCACCTTTACCATGGAAGGTACCCAGTCGATCAAGGTTTCCGGTATCGATAAACAGCAGGTCGGCCAGACTGCGGCGAACATACGCGCGTGGCGCAAGCCCGAGCCCTATAAAGGCAAAGGGATTCGGTATGCCGACGAGTATGTGCGGCGTAAGGTAGGCAAGTCGGGCGCGAAATAGGGTTTTGAATACTGGACGCCGTGCGATCCCAGTCGGCGTCGCGGAGAGAATGCGCAATGGCATTACGTTTTAACAAACAATCGAGGCTTGCACGGCGGCAACGTCGACCGCGGGCACGACTTATCGGTACGACGGACCGGCCGCGCTTGGCCGTATCCCGGTCGTTAAACCACATTTACGCCCAGCTTATCGATGATTCGACAGGCCGGACACTCGCCGCGGCATCTTCAACGCAATTGAAGATCAACGGGGGAAATATCGAGGGCGCCAAGGCAGTCGGGAAAGCCGTTGCCGAATCGGCGCAAGCGGCTTCGGTGAAGAAGGTATGTTTCGATCGCGCTGGACGGCGGTTCCACGGCCGGGTGAAGGCGCTGGCCGAGGCGGCCCGCGAAGCCGGATTGGATTTCTAAGACAAACGCATGGGGGACGCTTTATGCGTCCAACAGGAGGTTAAGGTTGAGCACCGTGCAGACCCAACGAGACACTCGCACAAAAAAACGTGGCGAGGAAACCGAAGAGACCCAGCTGATCGAGCAGGTGGTGAAGATCTACCGTGTGGCCAAGGTGGTCAAGGGTGGTCGGAACTTCCGGTTCAGCGCAGTGGTAGTCGTAGGCGATGGCAAAGGCCGCGTAGGGGCCGCCAAAGGAAAGGCCCGCGAAGTGCCCGAGGCCATCCGTAAAGCCATCGAACGCGCCAAAGGTAACATGGTGGACGTGCCCATCGTGAATACGACGGTTCCGCACGAGGTGATTGGGCGAGCGGATGCGGCCAACGTGCTCTTGAGACCGGCATCGCTGGGTACAGGCGTTGTTGCGGGCGGTCCCGTCCGCGCGGTCCTTGAAGCAGCGGGTTATGAGAACATCTTGACCAAATCGCTCGGGTCGAATAATGCGACCAACGTGGTTTGGGCGACGATGGAAGGGCTCAAACAGTTGCAGACAGCCGAAGAAGTGGCAGACCGGCGAGATTTGGGCGTCGAAGCGGTGCTCTAAGACGCCTGTTCACCCGAAAACGGTCGGGTATAGTACGAACTTGTAAGGACGGATTGAAGATGAATTCAAGTACGCTGAAATTCCCCGCCGGGGCGCAGAAGAACCGGAAACGGGTCGGGCGAGGTCCGGGCTCGGGCACGGGAAAAACCTCGGGCCGGGGACACAAAGGGCAGAAGTCCCGCTCGGGTTACACCCATCGCCGCGGATTTGAAGGCGGCCAGATGCCATTGAACCGGCGTCTACCCAAGCGTGGGTTTACTCATGAGTCCCGGTTCCCTTTTGCGGTAATCAACCTCGATTCACTTGAGGCAGCGTTTGATTCCGGCGTGGAGGTAACGACCGATTCGTTGGTACAGGCGAAGTTGGTCAAGACACGGAGCGGCGGCGTTAAAGTATTGGGTCGGGGCGAGATCACAAAAGCGTTGAAGTTGCGCGTGAATGCCGTCAGCGCGAGCGCCCGGACCAAGATCTAAGCTGCGGGCGGCTCGGTCGAGATCGTCAAGGCGGTCAAACCATCCACCGAGAAACCCGCGGAAGCGTAGGGAGAGACGTCCGGTGTCCCAACCGATAGAGGCCTTTCGAAATTCGTTCAAAATTCCGGAGCTGAAGCAGCGGATCATCTTCACGTTGATCATGCTGGCGATTTACCGGTTTGGCGCAGTGATCCCGACGCCAGGCGTTGACGGAACAGCGTTATCCGAGATGTTTCGCCAGACCGGCGGTGGACTGTTGGCAGTGTACGACATGTTCACGGGCGGCGCGTTCGAACAGGCCACGGTGTTTGCGTTGGGCATCATGCCGTATATTAGCGCATCCATCATTATGCAGTTGCTGGTAGCGGTGGTACCGGCTCTTGAGAAACTGGCCAAAGAAGGCGCCGAAGGTCAGAAAAAAATTACCGAATACACGCGCTATGCGACCATCGGATTATGCATCGTCCAGTCCTTTGGTATTGCGGTCTGGCTGCGAAATATGAGCGCGAGTAGTCCGACACCGATTGTGGTGACCGAAGGGTTACCGTTCTATTTCATGTGTATCCTGACGTTCACGACGGGCACAGCCTTTATCATGTGGCTGGGCGAACAGATCAGCGAACACGGCGTCGGCAACGGCATTTCGCTCATTATTTTTATCAGCATCGTCGCCCGCATGCCGGCCGCTCTATTCCGGTTGTTCCAGCTTGTGCAGGACAACGAGATTAGCGTATTTATGGGCTTGAGCATGTTAGCCTTGCTGGTGGTAGTTATTGGCGGCGTGATTTATGTGACCACAGGGCAACGGCGGATACCCGTGCAGTATCCACGGCAGATCAAAGGGCGTCGGGCCTATGGCGGTCAGCGCAGTTATTTGCCGTTGCGGGTCAACCAGGCCGGCGTGATTCCGATCATCTTCGCGAGCTCGATTATGATGCTTCCGGCCATGGTCGGCGGCGCGGTACCTATGGGAGGTATGCAGGATACCCTGGCGAGCTTTTTCCGGTGGGACGGCGTCCCCTATAACATTGTGTATGCCGGTATGATTATCTTCTTCTGCTATTTCTATACGGCGTTAACGTTCAACCCGATCGAAATGGCGGACCAGCTGAAAAAATACGGCGGCGTGGTCATGGGATTACGCCCCGGACGTGCGACAGCAGATTATCTGAACCGCGTGATGAACCGGATTACATTGGTAGGCGCGATTTTCCTGGCGGGTGTCGCCTTAATTCCCAACGTGATGAACGTATTCATGGGTATTCGCGATCCGCTTATCTCGAGTTTCTTTGGCGGTACCAGCCTGTTGATTTTGGTCGGCGTGGCGCTGGATACCGTGCGGCAGATCGAGCAGCACCTGATTATGCGGAACTACGAAGGATTCATGAAGAGCGGTCGTATGCGAGGCCGCCGGTTCTAGGCGATTAAGAAAGGGTGACATGAGTTTACGCATCGTATTGCTGGGTGCGCCCGGCGCTGGTAAAGGAACCCAGGCCAAGCGGATTGCCGCGAAATACGATATACCCCATATCTCGACGGGCGATATCTTTCGCAAACATCTGAAGGAAGGCACGGAGCTTGGTAAACAGGTACAACAATACCTCGATTCGGGCGGGCTGGTTCCCGATGACTTGACCTGCGCCATCGTGGCCGATCGCATCGCCGAGCCGGACTGTGCCAATGGGTATATCCTTGACGGGTTTCCCCGGTCGCAGACTCAAGCTGAGCGGTTGCAAGAAATCCTCAACGAGCGGGGCGAGGCTATTGATATTGCCATAGACATCGAGGTGCCCGACGAAGAAATTATCGAACGGCTAAGCGCGCGCCGGTCGTGCGGCACATGTGGCGAAGTATATAACTTGAAATTCGATCCTCCGAAAGGAGATGGCAAAACGTGCGAGAAAACGGATTGCCCGGGCGAGCTGATTCAGCGGACCGATGACAAACCGGAGACGATTCGCCAACGGCTGAACGTCTATCATGAGACGACCAAGCCAGTGCGGTCGTTTTACGAATCGCTCGGGCTGCTCAAGACGGTATCGGGAGCCGATTCGACGCCGGATGACGTATACAAGGCGATCGAAGCGATATTGGACGGCGTTCGTACCGCCTAAATCCTGTGATTCCGCTCCGTTCAGAAGAAGAGATTGCGTCCATTCGCCAGGCGGATCAGATCGTTGCGGATGTTTTGGCCACATTGGCCGAGATGATGGAGCCGGGGCGAACGACCGCTGAGTTGGACCAAGTTGCCGAGACCATGATTCGCGACGCCGGCGGGGCGCCGGCGTTCCTGGGATACCGGGGATTTCCGGCAACCATTTGCATCTCAATAGACGATGAGATTGTGCACGGGATACCCGGAGCCCGACCGATACAGGACGGAAGCATCGTCAGTGTCGATGTGGGCGTATGTTGGGATGGATATTTCGGCGATGCCGCATTGACGGTACCCTGCGGGGCTGTTGATGCCGAACGTCGCCGGTTGATGGTAACGACCGACCGGGCCTTGGCGCGGGGCATTGCTGCGGCGTGTGCCGGCAACTATCTGGTAGATATCAGCCGCGCGGTTGAGCAGACCTGCGTCGCCGAGGGATTTTCGGTGGTGCGCTGTTTTGTGGGTCATGGCATTGGTAAACGGCTTCACGAAGAGCCGCAAATTCCCAATTTTGATACGGGAAACAAGGGCCCTCTGTTACGGGCTGGAATGGTCTTGGCCATCGAGCCCATGGTTAACGTGGGCGTTCCCGATGTACGGGTACGTGATGATGGGTGGACCGCTGTCACCGCAGACGGGCGGCCCAGCGCCCATTTTGAGCATAGCGTGGTAGTACGTGAACATGCCGCGGAAATACTCAGTCTCACGCCCCGGCGCCGCTGGGGCCAGGATCTGGGCTAGGGTCCGGCATCGAATGGGTCGATGCAGGGACTTCCGCCGGGAGCACGGATTGTGAATGTATGGCTAAAGAAGAAGCAATAGAGGTCGAAGGAACAGTCCTGGAAACATTGCCCAACGCCATGTTCCGGGTTGAACTCCAGAACGGGCACAAAGTGCTTGCCCATATTTCCGGCAAGATGCGGATGAATTTCATTCGAATTTTGCCGGGAGATCGGGTAAAACTGGAGATGTCCCCCTACGATCTGACACGCGGCCGAATCACGTATCGATACAAATAGCGCAACGTCTTGGCGGAAAAAGTAGAAAAATCCGCAGAGATTATGGCATACTAAGCGGTTCGCAGGGGTAAGACTGTCTTGCCCTTCCGCGCTCATCAGCATGGAAAACCGCCGATGGAGTGAAGGAATGAAAGTACGCAGTTCTGTAAAGAAAATCTGTGCAAAATGCAAGATCATCCGGCGTCATGGCAGCGTCCGGGTCATTTGCGAAAACCCCCGGCACAAGCAACGTCAAGGATAATTAGGTGTAGCGGCGAAGGCGTATGATCCCTTCGCCGGCGACCGGAACTCGGGAAGTTCGGCCGGGACGCGGAGCAGCACGCTGTTCCCTTCCCCCGCCCCCCAAAGGAGAGTAAAACGGCATGGCACGTGTGGTTGGCATTGACCTCCCTCGCGATAAACGGGTCGAGGTGGGCCTTACCTATATTTTCGGGATTGGGCCGACAAGCGCAAAACAAATCCTCGAGGTGACGGGCGTTGATCCGGGAACACGGGTGCGGGACCTGTCCGACGAGGATGTGAGCAAGATCACCGCTGAGGTGACAAACAATTTCAAGGTTGAAGGTGACCTGCGCCGCGAAACCACCGCGAATATCAAGCGCCTGATGGACATCAACTGTTACCGAGGTCTGCGCCACAAACGTGGGCTGCCGGTGCATGGGCAACGGACGCATACCAACGCCCGGACCCGGAAGGGACCCCGGGGCGCTGCGGTCAAGAAGAAATAGGGAGGACATCGTCCAGTGGCGAAAGAAAAACGAAAAGCAAAAGCGAAGAAACGGCGCACAACATTATCCGTTACTTCCGGCATCGCCCATATCCAGGCGACCTTCAATAACACCATTGTGTCCATCACAGACAATCAGGGGAACGTCGTCTCCTGGTCGAGCGCAGGGCAGGTGGGATTTGTTGGATCCCGCAAGAGTACCGCGTTTGCGGCGCAGGTAGCGGCCGAAGCCGCGGCCCAGCGCGCAAAGGAGATGGGACTCAAAGACGTACGCGTCCATGTAAACGGACCGGGCTCGGGCCGGGAGTCGGCCATTCGCGCGATTCAGGCTGCCGGTCTCGATATTTCGCTGATAAAGGATGTGACCTCCATTCCGCACAACGGATGCCGCCCGCCCAAGCGCCGGCGCGTGTGAGTCGCGTACCGGTTCCCTCAGCGTAGAACACTCAGGGTTAGACTTACTGCCGGGAGGCGAGATGGCATGATTGCAAACGAATTTGTAATACCGAAGACCATTAAGGTCGAGGAAGGCGCGACCGATCGGTTTGCGCAATTTATAATCGAGCCTTTCGAGCGAGGCTATGGTACCACGGTGGGCAATGCCCTGCGGCGGGTGCTGTTGGCGTCGCTTGAAGGATCGGCGGTGACCGCGATCCGAATTGAAGGCGTACATCACGAGTTTTCCGGGATACCGGGCTACCAGGAAGATGTCACGGATATCGTCCTGAATCTGAAGCGGTGCCAGATTCGGCTTAACCGGGATGAACCGCTTATTTTCCAGTTCAAGACCAAAGGCGAAGAGGTGGTTACCGCCGGCCAGCTTTTTGCTGACCAGGATGTGGACGTGTTTAATCCAGACTATGTTATCTGTACCGCCACGTCAGACAAGGCCGTGCTGGACATGGAGATCAAGGTCGCCCGCGGTCGGGGCTATATGACGGCCGACCAGTTTGAGCTCGAGCATGCTCCGCTGGGAACCATCTATCTGGACGCGAATTTCTCGCCGGTCACTCGGGTAAACTTCCTTGTCGAAGATGCTCGGGTTGGACAGCAAACCGACTATGACCGGCTGATTCTGGATGTGTGGACCAATGGGTCCATCGAACCGGAGCACGCCGTAGAAGAGGCCGCGGAATTGTTGATTGATCATTTCCGCATTTTGGCGGCGCCGCGCTCGGAACCCAGCTACACCGCCGATTTGAATCTGCTGGATGATCCGGAGATGGTGCGCAAGCTTTCGACGCCCGTGGACGACCTCGATCTGAGCGTTCGAGCGGCCAATTGCCTGAAAGCGGCGAACATCCGCACCTTGGGCGATCTGGTGGTGCGGCCCGAGTCGGAAATGCTGCAATTCCACAACTTTGGAAAGAAATCGCTGGACGAGCTAAAGAGCATTCTCGAACCAATGGGATTGCACCTGGGCATGTCCTTGGGCACCGCGTCCACAGATGGCGGCGGCGAGGATGATACGAACGACACCGAAGCCGACGAGGAAGAATCCCCCACGTCGGACGAAGAAGAATAAAGGGGTAGCATTTTCATGAGGCACCGCAAGATAGGCAGAAAACTGGGCCGTAACAGTGCCCATCGCAAGGCGACGATGAAGAACCTGGCCATCGCCTTGTTTACGCACAACGCCATCGAGACCACGGTGGCGAAGTCCAAAGAGCTCCGGATGTATGCCGAGCCGCTCATTACGTTGGCGAAGAAAGACAATGTCGCCAATCGGCGCCGGGCCTTTGCGCGCTTGCGCGATGACGACACGGTCAGCCGCTTATTCCAAGAGATCGCTCCGGTCTACGCGGAACGCCCGGGCGGGTATACGCGGATCCTGCGCCTGAACAACCGGCACGGCGACGCGGCCCCGATGGCGCGAATTGAGCTTGTCGACTTGGGCGAATACGAAGAAGAGTAATCGATTCCACGTAGTACATTCCGGGGGACCCGCCTACGGCGG
>PWNM01000506.1 GCA_003557825.1 Candidatus Hydrogenedentota bacterium
GTGCTGGAACGCATTTACGAAGAACTTTACGAACCGGGGTTGTACGAGCATCTATGGTTCCAATGGGAGGGGAAGCCGCTGGTCCTGGCCAATCCGGACTATGTCGAGGATCCCGAGCTTTTGGATTTCTTCACCTATCGCAGACCCATGCCCACCTATTTTGATGGACCCTCCGGGCCCAATCAGTGGGGCTGGTCACATGTGTATCCCCAACCGGTGTTCTACGGCGCGACGCCCGACGACATCGAGCAAATCACCGTGAGCGTTGGGCAAAACGCCGTCGACGAACGCCTCGCGCCCATGAGCCACAGGGACGGAGCCTACGGCCGAAGCTGGCACGAGGGGCGCAAGGATCCGGACCCCGATTCGATCCTCTACGGTCCCAATTTCCAGGAACAGTTCGACCGCGCCCTCGAAGTGGACCCGCCCTTTATTTTCATCACCGGATGGAACGAGTGGGTCGCGCTGCGGTTTCTCGAATGGGCCGGCTACACCGCCGAGGAGCATTGCTATTATCCCGATGCCCTGTTCGTGGACCAGTATGACCACGAGTACAGCCGCGATATCGAGCCCATGCACGAGGGGCACACAGACAACTACTATTACCAATTGGTGGCCAATGTGCGCCGCTACAAAGGCGTGCGTGAACCCGAACCGGCCAGTGCGCCCAAGAGCATCACCATCAATGGGGGGTTCGACGAATGGGACGATGTGGGACCCGAGTTCCGCGATCCCATCGGCGATACGGCCCATCGCGACCACGTGGGCTTTGGCGATATCCGCTACGTGAACGACACCGGGCGCAACGACCTGGTGACGATGAAGGTGGCCCGCGACAGCCGCTACGTCTATTTCTATGCCGAGACCGCCGAGACCCTGACCCCGCCCACCGACCCGAACTGGATGCTGCTGTTCATCAACATCGATCAGGATCACACCTCAGGCTGGGAAGGGTATAACTTCGTGGTGAACCTCGAGGTGGACGACGAAACCACCAGCATGCACCGCCTTACCGACGGGTGGCATCCGGAAAAAGTGGCCGACCTCCCCTATGCGGTCAACGACAACCGCCTCGAACTGGCCATCCCCCGCGAGGCCCTCGGTCTGGCCGACCCGACGCCGGAACCCCGGTTCGGCTGTGCCGCGCCGGTCCACGACGACGCCGACCTGACGCCCCCCGTGGCCTTCGACTTCAAATGGGCCGACAACATCCAGGCCCACGGCGACATCACCGAATTTTTCCGCCACGGCGACGTCGCCCCCGACCGACGGTTTAACTATCGGTATATGGAATAGGTCATCGAATAAAATAATCTTGGTCGCCTGCAAGGGGGGGTGTGAAGCGAAACCTGTCTTTGTCACACTCCCCCTTTAACTCATCGGGAAAGGCGGAAGCCAATGAAATCGCTACGGAAGGACGGGATACTTCCGCCCCGGTACGCAGATCGACAGCTACTTTGCCAGTCCCACCAGCTACCTCCCCGTGTCCTGCGAGTCGTACCCGAAGCCGGTCCTGTCGGATCAACCACGGGTCCGGCCGGATAATCGCCGGACCAGTCCTGGCACCATTCCCGAACATTACCGCTCATGTCGTACAACCCCCAGTCGTTGGGCGCCTTCTGCCCGACCACGTGGGCGTACTCATTGCCAACATCCCGGGAGTTGCCACGCCACCACGCAAAGCCACTGATTCCGGTGTACTCTGGATCATCGCCCCAGTAAAAGCGAGCGGTCGTCCCGGCCCGGGCTGCATACTCCCATTCCGCTTCGCTTGGCAGCCGCACATTTGCCGGTCCCTGTGCGGTCTGCTCGATATGATGGTTCAATGCCGCGATAAAATCCTGCGCATCATGCCAAGAGACAAACACCGCCGGACTGTCCGGGTCGTTTATCACGTCGCTGTGGCCTTCCCATGGAGTCGTATCCATCAACGCTGTCCACTGCCCCTTTGTGACGCTAAACTTGCCCATCCAAAAATCCGCCGTCAGCGTTACTTCATGCCTTGGGTCTTCCCTGTCCCGACTGTCTTGCTCGTCTGGACCCGAACGGCCCCGCATATACGTGCCTTTCTCGATCCAGACCATTTCGAGCAATACGTCGCCGGGCAGAAAGATGGTTTCTGCTTCTGTACCGGCTTCCTGAGGCCCCTTAGAGGTCACCAGGTTCACCGCCGTGCCCTCCGCAACACGAGATCCCGCTGCGGGACCTTGGTCCATCACCTCACCCGCAGGAATGATACTGCTGAACAATTCATTCACCGTGCCGACGCTAAGTGCGGCGGATACAATGGCCGATTCGGCTTCCGATTGGGTCATGCCCACCACATCGGGCACATGTACGCGGTTTTCAGGCTGGGGGCAGCCCACGATTGCAAAGGTGAGAATGGCCAACAAAATGGCAGGAATCGAAAGCAAACGGTTCACGGGTAATCCTCCTCGTGGTTACTTAGTCCTATCTCCTCAAGATATGGACGTCAACATCATATGCATCATTTCGATTCCCAATGCATAAATTTTTGAAGGGAGCAAGTTGCCCCAAGTGCCCCCTATGGGTTGCGGTCATGTGGCTTTGTCTCAAAAAGTTTGGTGCTCGCATATCATCAATACACAGCACCTTCGGCCAGTGCAACTGCAGGTCTACGCCCCACGTTGCTGTTCGATATCCTACACGATGTCGTCGAGGGATTTATCATCGAAAAGCAGTTCACACTCCTGGGTGTAATCTCCATAGACTTGGGTAAATTGATTGAAGAAACGAACGGCGCCCACCACGCCCAACACCTTATAGAGCAGGCGAATCGCTTGTTGGTTTACCTCAGCAAGAGGTCCTTATAGGTTTACCGGTCGGACTCAATCTCGAAGCAGTTCATCGCGTATAGATAGAAGGGGAACGGTCTTTTCGTCACGGGATGCGGCTTTCGCTTCGCGTAGGTCCATCAGGTCTTGGTAATCCTCAAGTAACGCCTGGAGCGTGAGGAACTCCTCAAAGGGAAGAACGACAAACTCCTTCCTGCCATCCTTCTCAATTATCTGTGGATGTAGTTTCATGCGGCCTCCTAACGGTAACTTTCACGTCGATGCAATACCCGATATATGATAATCCGATTGTTATCGATTTCAAACAACACCCGCCAGTGCCTATACCGCATTCGGTATTCTGGCGAATTATTCGTTAACTTCTTTACGTCGCCGGCGAGATCATGTTCGAGCATTTCGATCCGCTCGAGCACTTTCTCTCTATCAAAGTACGTGATCCTCTTCAGATCCTTGATCGCGCGGGGCTTGATCTCGATTACATATTTCAACATTCATTCCCAATTAGAGCATAACATGGAAGAGTTCGGCTTTCTGTGCTTCCTCTTAGGAAGATACAGTATCGAGATCAATTTGCGCATCTCATGTGACTAAGGCGAATCCTTAGTCATCGGTTATGTTGATTATAGCATCTCCCCTCCCCCTCACGCATGGGGGTGGGCGTCGCGGTAGACTTGTTTGAGGCGGTCGATGCTGACATGGGTGTAGATTTGGGTGCTGGAGAGGCTTTCGTGGCCGAGGAGTTCCTGGACGACGCGGAGGTCGGCGCCGCCGTCGAGCATGTGGGTGGCGAAGGTGTGGCGCAGGGTATGGGGCGAGACGTTTCGGCGGGTGGGCAGGACTTGGCGGACGTAGCGTTCGACGACCCGTTGGACGCTGCGGGTGGTGAGGGGGCCCCCTTTGGCGTTGACGAAGAGGCGGTTGTGGGTCGGGTGACCGAGTTGGCCGCGGACGGGGAGGTAGGCGTTGAGGGCGTCGACGGCGGCCCCGCCGAGGTAGGCGATCCGTTCTTTACGCCGTTTGCCGAGGACGCGCATGGTCCCGCCGATGAGGTCCACGTCGGGCACGGCGAGTCCGGCGAGTTCGGCGGCGCGGATGCCGCTCGAATAGAGGGTTTCGAGGAGGGCCCGGTCGCGCAGGCCGAGGGGCGTCGTCGTGTCGGGCGCTTCGACGAGGGCGGTCACCTCGGGGATGCTGAGAACATCGGGCAGATCGCGGTCGAGCTTGGGGCTGCGCACGGACTGGGCCGGGTTGATCTCGAGGGCGTCGGTGCGGATCAGATGGCGGTAGAGGGCGCGGATGGCGGCGAGTTTTCGGGCAGCGGTCCGGGCCGAACCGCCTCGGGTCTGGACGTGGGCCAGAAA
>PWNM01000329.1 GCA_003557825.1 Candidatus Hydrogenedentota bacterium
GGATGCCTCCAGAATCTGCAATCTCCACCTGTGCGAATCAGGAAGAGTGGCCACGAGCAGAGGTTCAATATCAGCCCTTGCCATATCGAGAAGCCGCATCCTCTCCGGCCCGGCAGGCGAGGTCCGGGCATGCCAGAAAAGAACAAACGTCCTTTGCCGGCGCAGGTTCTGGGCAAGATGTTCGAGTCTCGGTGCGACATTCACCCTGCGGGCGGGATCGCCCTCCGCCCACCTGATACGCCGCACCAGATCAGCACTGATCTCCTCCAGTTCGCGACGCGCATCTTTCATCCACAGGTTCAGCTCTTCCCGCTGCTCAGCAGTCTCCACCGACAGAGTCATCCGGGCGATCAGAGTGCGTCCCCGGCGCATACCGAGAATATCGGCCAGCTGCAGCCGGGCTGCAAACCATTCAACGATTGCATCCTCCCGCGCATCCGGCGCGGAGCGAGGATCATCCGCGGCCCGGGCCAGCCGCGCAATCTCCTTGCGAAGGGATTCCGCTGCCTCATGAAGGAGCCTTTCTCTTTCCGCACCCGACGCCCGGTCGCTTTGCGCAAGCAGCCTGCCGATCCCGCTCATCTCTCCCTGCGAGCCTGCATCTGCACCTGCACTGCGCCCGCCCCAGGCAAATGCAGCGGCTATAACCGTCGAAAAGAGCAAAATATGCAGGATGCGCTTTCTCATCTCATCTCATCTCCTCACTCCCCGAATTCCGAATAATCTGTTTTATTCTTTTGTTGTTTTGTTGTTCGTTTTCCGTTTTCCTGATTTCCTGAGTTTCAGATAATCCGTTATCTGTTAATCCGTTTATCCGTAATCCGTTGATTTCTCATTACTAATTCCTCATTCCACATTATCTTACCATTCCTCAGCAGGCGCAAAGGTAACTGCCTGAAACCCAGCAGCAGAAGCAGTGTTGAATATTTCGATGACGTATTTCCAACGCACGTCCCGGCCGGTATGGATGATCACCGGCAGCTCGGGATCGGCGGCGACCTTCGCATGTGCGGCCAGCGCTGCACGCACGCTCGACAGCTCGGCTGTCGGCTCGCCCTCGCCAACCCGGTAACTCACCCCCTCGTTGGCTGCGCCGGTCGGAGCAAGCGTGACATGAACCGGAAGAAGAACACTCATCTCGCCGCCGGGGCGCGGCAGGGCGGCCGCCAGCTGCTGCTCGGGCTCGTAAAAGGTGCTGGTGAGCAAGAAATACAGCAGCAGCAAAAAGGTGACGTCGATCAGCGGGGTCAGCGGCAGCACAACCGGGCGGCGACGCTTGCGAAAGCTCGCCGGCAGGCTCCCCGAGGCGCTTATTCTCTCGTCCCGCGGCCGTTTGTCAGTCACCCTGAAGTTCCTCCAATTCACGTTCCGGGGTCCCGTTCTCGATCTTCGCTGTCAGGCTCATCATTTCTATCCCCGCATCCGAAGCAGCGCGCATGACCGGCTCGACATCACCGTAACGAACGTCTCTGTCGGCCCGAATCTCCACCCGGAAGTCCGTCACACCCCGGCTGTCCGCCTGCGATTTGCGGCTCCCGAGCAGCTCCGTCAGCACGGCCATCGCGTCGGGCCTGCCGGCTTCCACGACATCCACACCCACCTGGTAGCGACTGGCCATACCCGAGAGGCCGGGATCGCGATTGCGCACAGCGCCGTCGTATCGGGTAATAACATTCACCGTCACATAATTGCGCTGCTTGTCCTCGGCAGGCAGGATCGACGGCGAGGGCTCACGCGGGGAGGCCAGCGCCAGCTCAGGAAGCTCGCGTCCGGCAAGCTGGGCGGTGAGCAGGAAGAAAATGATCAGCAGGAACGTGCAGTCAATCAGCGGGGTCAGCGGCAGGTGAAGGCTGCCGTCGGCTATTCGCTTGCTCATATTATTCACCCTCCCCGGCGGAGGCTTGACCGGTGCGGCGCGCCGCCCTGTGACTCTCGGCGATCAGTTCGTCCACAGTCAGAACCGCATCGTTGGTTATCTCTTCGATCCGGCTGCGCATGAGCGCATACACGCACAGGCTGGGGATGGCCACCACCAGGCCGAGCATCGTGGTAACCAGCGCCACTCCTATATCGCCTGCCAGCAGGCGCGGGTCGGGCGATCCTGCGGCGACGATCTGGAAAAACGCTCCGATCATGCCCCACACCGTCCCCAGAAGCCCGAGCATCGGCGCCACGTTCCCGATGACATTGAGCCATTCGATGGAACGCAGCAGTTCCGAGACCCGGTGCTCGGCACTGTCGCGAAGTTTCCTTTCCATATCTCCGCGCCCGCTCCCTGCGCGGCTGAAGGTGCTGCGAAGGAGCATGCTGAAAAAATCTTCTCCGTCGGCAACGTTCCTGAGCGCCTGCGCATATTTTTTATCCTTAAAAAGCGACCTGACATTCTCGTGCACGTCGCGGGGAAAAAGCCGCTCTCGTCGTATTCTCAGGAACGAGCGAACGATCAGCGCCATGGAAACAACGCTCAGCATCCAGATTAAAAAACCTATAGCACCGCCCCTGACAAACAGAAGCTCAAGATAATACATGTGGGCCTCATAATTAGGAATTTGAAATTAGGAATGTAGAATTAACTGCAACGACTTTAACGAGGGCGATATAAAAATGCAAATCCGCCGAGCCCTGTAAGGGCGCAACATTTTGGTTTAATCTGAAAAACAGTGAAAGCGGGGAGCTTTGATTCCTCATTGCTAATTCCACATTTCAGATTCCGGCTTGTCCGGGTTGGAAATCAGGAATCAGAATTCCTGTTTTTCATTGTTTTACATATCGAACCGATAAGCTTGAGCAGTTCTTCGCAATCATCCCGAATCGACTCAAAAGCCGCATTGCCGATAAGCTCACTGTCATTCAAAAGACGCAGCCAATAGTGAGTTTCCCTTGCTTCCTTATAGGCTATCCCCATTTTCGCGGAAAAATCCTTGCCGGACATTCCGCCTATTGCTTCCTCGACATTGGCTCCTATCGATGTCCCCGATCGAAGCAGTTGTTTGGACAGCACAAATTCTCTTTTTTCTTCGCACAACCATTTATACATTTTCACGATACGCAATGCAAAAGCATAGCTCTTCTCCTGCACGGCATTTCCTTTCTCGCTATTCATAATCCTGATTCCTTTGCCCTCCGTATCCGATCCGGTAAATCCGTAATCTGTTAATCCTTTTGCCGTTAATCCCTCATTCCAAATTCCTAATTGTCTGTCGTTGCCGTTAATCTGCGTAAATCTGCGCAATCTGTGGACTATTGTAGTTTTGCCGTTTGTCGTTCGTCGTCAATTCCTCATTTCACATTCCTAATTTCTAATTGTCTTTCCTTGCCGTTAATTCCTGATGCCAGATTCCAGATTCCCAATTATTTCCTTACTCTAACAAACACTCCTCCGCTGTCCTCGGCGATTTGGCGAAGCGTCGAGGCTGCAGGCTCGTCATCTCCGTATTGATACGTATTGATGCGCACCCCGGAGCCGGCGCCAAGCGAATCGATCGCCTGCATGACCCGCGCAGGGTCTGAAAACTCCCCGTCGGTCAGCAGGTAGATAAGCCCGGATTCGCCCCTTCCTGCGCGCAGCACGGTGTAAGCGCGCGAGAGCGCTTCGGTCGGCTGGGTCCTGCCAAAGGGCCGCACTGATGCGAGAAACCGCGCTGCCGCGCCCTTGTTGTCATGCGTGGCCGGCACCAGCCGTCTCGCCTGCGCCTCCAGCGGAGGGCCTTCGCTGAACAGGATGATATGAAACCTCTGCTCCGCGCCGAGACGGCCGATGGAGCGAAGCATCTCGCGCCTGACCGCCTCGAACGAGCCTTCCATCGATACCGAGAAGTCGATCAGATATACTACATCATGCGCCCGGGACGAGGCGCCGAAAAAACTTGTAAATCCCTCGCTTTCGGCAAGATCGTCCAGCCGGAATTCAGCGCCCGACGCCGCACTGCGTTCCAGTTCGCTCCACAGTGTTTCCTCCCCGCCTGAGGCAGGAGTCGAATCCCCGATCCCCGACCTGTCCGGCCAGAGCGGTTCGATCCCCATATCATCCGCTGCTGTCCCCTTGCCGTCGTCGAGCTTTTTCGGGGCCATTGTTGTACGCATCGGCCGGGGCGTCACCTGGTGAGGATGGGAGTCGGGGGCGTAAGCAACCGGCCGGCCGGCGGCCGGACCTGCGGGTTCGGGCAGGAAGACCAGA
>PWNM01000614.1 GCA_003557825.1 Candidatus Hydrogenedentota bacterium
ATATCGCCGACAAATACGGCATCTTCAGGGGCGTAGACCGTCTTCATATGCCCATTGGACAGATCGAGTCGGACAATGGCATCGTCGTATCCCACAGCCGGCAGTGAGCAGTTGCTTTGCCAGTTATGGGGTAATCCCAATGAGGGACTGTTAAGACTACGTCGGATCATTAGGATCTCGTCGAATTTCAACGCGGGATTGGACAATATGATAGACCGCTGCAGCTCTGCAAGCTCCAAAGCTGCCTCAACTGAGTGTGCATCGCCTTGAGCAAGTCCCTCTGAAAGCCCATCCAGCCGGGGCTCCCAGACATCCAACGCCTCCATGAAAGCATCTCGCTGAACGAAACGTTCCGGATATCGCCTTGCCATATCATCGACAGCCTGACGAAGCCCGTCGAGATCGATGGCAGTTATTACGGATCGTGCGTGTTGCAGGTTCTCGATGCGTTCAGCCACATCGACGAGAAGTGCCAGTAGTTCGGCATCACGGATGTGTCGCGGCTTGTCAGCAACGGAGACGAAACGCTCCGGAAGTTCACCTGCCGCTGTTCCCAGCTCCTGAAGACGTGCCTTTACCTGGTCCGCGATAAACGCCGTTGGATCATCCGCATGAAACCACTCGATAAATCCTTCGTCGTGGAAAAGGGATGTGAGCCGGTCGGATTCCTGTGGAAACTCGTCAGCAATACGCTGCCACAGCGCGGGCAGGGGATCGGAATAATCCAAGACCAGAAACTCGGAACTGCCATTTCCACCTGCCGATGCTTCGATGCCTACCCACGCCTCGAATCGCTCGAATTGGCCATCAAGTCGGTACACCAATCGGCTCGGCGCATGAGCCCAAAGGCCATGCGCAAACGTGCGTGAACCGATCTGCAATGGTTCATGCCCCAGATTATGGTCGAGCAGAAGCTCATGATAGCCCACGGACACGGATGCCGGTTCCAGCGAGGATAAAGGCACATGGGTTCCGTCGGAGGCGATCAAGACCGGCTCACCCCACACGGCTTGATCATGGTGGTAATCGTCTCCGCCAATCGTTGCAACCAAGGCCATTTCCTGTACGTCTCGCACATCGGCCTCAATGCGTCGAGCGGAATCTGTCCCTCTCAGCACATCGGTCCGTACAGGACGAAACGACTGGGGGGCCATGAAATCCTGGACATAGGCTTCCCGCGTAGCAATAAGGGTCTCACCCCAGGCGTCGCGCCGTTGGAAAAGTCTATCAACATCGCGGATAGGCGTCTCGCTTGCCGCCATCGAGGCAAGAAGCAGCATTACCCCTAAAACTGTCCCCATCCCTGCATGATGCCTGTCCATGCCGCCTCCTCCTGTCCCTTACGTCGGTCGTTCCGCTGAAGACATGTTGTATGACTTGCCTGAGCGTATCACGAACGGAACGGCGCTTCAACACATCAAAAGAGGCCGAGCAACTCACGGACGGGAGTAGGAAATCGGTCAGACCTTGGTTCGGCCTTGCAGGGCATGGCTGAGGGTCATGTCATCGGCATATTCGAGGCCGCCCCCCATGGGCACGCCGTGAGCTATCCGGCTTACGGTAACGCCATAGGGTTCGAGAAGCCGGGAGATGTACTGGGCCGTGCCCTCACCCTCGACGGTAGCATTGGTGGCCACGATAACCTCGGTTACGCCGCTATCACGGACCCGTTGAACCAACGCATCCAGATTGAGCTCCTGAGGACCGACGCCATCCAACGGGTTGATTACCCCATATAGGACATGATACACGCCACGAAATACCCCCCCTCGTTCAAGCGACATGGCGCCGGCGGGCTGTTCAACCACGCAGAGGAGGGTATGGTCCCGCCGGTCGTCTGCGCAGATCGCGCAGGGATCCTGTTCGGTGAGATTACGGCATATGGAGCAAGTGGTAATGCGATCACGGGCGTTTTGAATGGCTTGACCCAGTTCATGGGCTTCTTCAGTTGGGACGCTCAGAAGATGGAGCGCCAATCGCTCGGCCGATCGTTTGCCCACGCCGGGCAAGCGCCGAAAAGCCTCGACAAGCCGTTCTACGGACGGCGCATTCAGCAGCATGGATGACCTAACTCCGAGATGTGGCAGATACAAGACGACCCCGCACCGCATCCCACTCGCGTAGCCTATCCTCACGACTGAATACATCGGTACGATCAAGAAATACCACGCCATGAAGATGGTCAACTTCGTGCTGGATGATGCGCGCCAAAAGTCCCGTCGCCTCGAAATCATAGGGTCTTCCATCGAGGTTCAGGGCATGAACCCGGATCCGCGTCGCCCGGCTTACGGGGGCATAAATCTGGGGAATGCTCAGGCAACCTTCTTCGGAGGTTTCCTCGCCTTCGGATTCGAAGATCGAGGGGTTCACCAAACAAATGGGGTCCAGATCGGGATCATGTGCCACAAGGATCTGTTTGGACACGCCCACCTGGGGGCCTGCAAGACCAACTCCATCTTCCGCGTACATGGTCTCGAACATGTCTTGCGCCAGCTCTCTCAACGAGCTATCAAATTCTGTAATCGGCTCCGCTTCGTCTTGAAGGGGTGCATCCGGGTATAAAACAATTTTCATTTCTGCCATGGGCTTCCTCCATATATCGTCAATAGAATATCAAACCTGCTCGTTTGTCACAATCTGTGATCCGAAATAAGAACACCCAGGACGCCTCAGTTCATCCATGCCATCCTGCAGAACCTGTTTTGCTGAGCCCCCATTCCGGCAGTTTGCCTTCATCCCCGTGGATGAAAATCTTTGTGGGCCCGTTGAAGCCGGTCGGCGCTAACATGGGTGTAGATCTGGGTGGTTGCAATATCCGCATGACCGAGCATTTCCTGCACCGCCCTGAGGTCAGCGCCGTTATCTACAAGGTGGGTGGCAAAGGAATGACGAAGCATATGGGGTGTCACGTTTTGCGGCAGATTGGCAGCCTGAGCATATCGTTTAACTACTCTCCATATGCTGGTACGCCCCATGCGACGCCCCCGCTTTGAAAGAAACAAGGTTTCATCCAGCACTTTGCCTTGGGTACGGACATCAAGCCACGCACAAAGCCGGTTCGCCGCCTGACTCCCCAATGGAGCCAAGCGCACTTTCGAACCTTTTCCGCGAACTCGGACCGCCCCTTCTTCCAGGGAAACATCGCGAAGGGGCAGATTGGCCAGTTCGGAGATGCGCAGGCCACAGGAATAGAACAACTCGAGTATCGCGGCATCGCGAATACCTTCGGGCGTTGTCGTATCGGGCATGGCGAGCATTCGTTCCATGTGAGTTTGGGATAATATATCCGGTAGATGCCACGTCTGACGTGGACTATCGAGCTCTGTGACAGGATTGGTAGACGCAAGACACTCTTCATGAAGAAATCGATGAAACCGGCGTATGGCGCACAACCGCCGCGCAGCGGATCGGGCGGACAAGCCTTCGCGACGTTGTGTGATTAGGTAGTCGAGGATATGTTGACGCTTAACATCATCGGGTTCAACTATGCCCGTGGAGGTTAAAAAGGCCAGATACGAGGTCAGGTCACTGTTGTAGGCTTCGAGGGTATTGTCGGCCAATCCGGATTCGAAAACCGCCATTTCCATGAACCGGTCCAGCATCGATTGCCAGACAGGGGCAATGGGAATTTCTGACGGTTCGGGCTGCATAGTCGTTCTCCCCTATCACCATGAAGGCGTTACCATAGATGGTGATATGTACCTGTGTCCTATAAAAAAGCCGCCGCAGCGAAGGCTGCGGCGGCAGGGGTGTACAGTGGTGAATTGGGTTACTGGTTCACTGAGATTTGGAATACTGCACGACGGTTCAACTGCCGGTTGGCCGGTGACGTATTAGGCACGGCCGGCTGTGTTAAGCCGTAGCTTTGCGTCGTGATACGATTGGGATCAATGCCGCTCTCGACCAGATAGTCGCGGACGGCATTGGCGCGACGCTGCCCAAGGCCCATATTGTACTCGGCAGTACCGATATCGCAGGTATGTCCTTCTATTTCGACCGTGCTTCCCGGCCATTCCTGCATAAACTCGACAACTTTATCCGCTTCCGCTCTGCCTTCCGGTCTGAGAACCGAGCGATCGAAATCAAACAGGATGTTATTCAACACCGGTTTTTCGATCGTTACCTCTGGTTCATCAGGAGGCGGAGGCGGCGGTGGCGGTGGCGGTGGCGGTTCTACCGGCTCCGGCGGCGCATAGATATGATATACGACGCCTCGGTTACCCCACAGTTCCATGTCACCTACATTGGAGGCGGGCTCTGTTGGCCACCACCAATAACCAGAGCGTTCCGGATCCGCAAAAGGTTCTGGGGTCGCTCCGCTGGTACCCCACCAGGATAGATCATCCCACACCCGCGGGGGGCTATACTGCGCCGCGAACGCCGCCCCCGAGGCTAGGAGGAGAGCTATCGCCAGTGTACTAGCAATAAGCTTTTTCATTGTGGTCATCTCCTCTTTCCGCTGTACAACCAAACCCAAACCGTATTAAACCACAAACTAACAGCACTGTCAAGTCATTCCCAATAGAGGAATTCCAAGCTGTTGTGGCTACCGAAAGGATTCATCCTCCCGGCGAATTAAGTGTACCATACAGCCCCCTAAGGTACAAGTTCGTTTCGAATCGTACATTCGGGGGGCTATTCCTGTTTTCTTATGCAGCGCAATACAGCCGGGACCGAAGCGTACCTAACGCTGTGGAGATCGTCTCCGTTTTATCGTTTGCAATTACTTTCTGAAGCTTTGGAATGGCTCCGCCCACTTTTTTGCCATTGCGGGTAGTACCAAACAAATGCCGACTCACAGTGGATTGCGATAACGCCAAAGCCTCCGCGATTTCTTCCTGGCTCATGTCGTTAAAGTAATAGAGCCGCAGCACCTCTTTTTGCCGACCCGTCAGGCTCGACTCGATCAGTTCTTCGACCACAGGCAGGACGCTTTTGAAAAAGTCTTTAATTGCATGCCGCCGCTCGCGATCTTCCTCGGTCTCAAACCAGATGGATTGCTCGGTCGGAATGTTTTCAAAATAACGCGACTGGGCTGGGATCTCCCAGAAGTCTGGGTTGAACCGTGCCATAATATACTACTCCTAAAGGGCTTACGCCCGGTTTTAATTCCACTTCATAGCACCATTGCATGTTGTCCAAATACCAGGAATGCAGTAGATCCCGGCATTTGATAAAACGGGCTCTTGCCGTCGTAATGGCGTGCGCAAAAATGTTGAATTTCATTGGAATTGCCTCCATAGTGTCCAGGTGGAATGGCTTCCTTACTGAGGCTGCCCACCCTGTTTCAGTCAATGGCCCGGCGCCCATGCGATGGACCAAAAAATAAAAACGCCGCGAGAACTATTTTCGGGTCTCGCGGCGCTTGAATATGCCCTGGCTATTTAAATCGAAGGCTATCTCATGATGAGACTCCACCTGTGTGCGCCGCGAGACCTGGTTCGGATAAAGGCGCCATCTGTAATCCGAATACCGATAAGCGCCTCCTGGTGGAAACGTCGGCGGGATATGCGATGCGTGTTAGTCATTGCTGGTTTATCCTTTCCATGGTTATGCGAGAGTCGCAGGCCCAAAGTAGACGCACTATATATAGCAAGCGGAGCACGTAATTCAACTCAGAGAAACGACGCTCCCCTACCCTTCACAGTGATATGCATACTTTTGGATTGGCATGTAGCGTCAATTGACAAATTGACGAATGAAAGGCTGTCGATATGATTGATCATGTACATTTTTGGGCACTCGTGGACATTTGCCGCCGCCAATGCACAAAAATGTACACTAACAAGAAGCCCAATGCGCTCCTAACTCTCCCCATTTCAGTCGTTTGCGTCGATTTTAGGAATTCTGTATGCTGTTTGCTTACTTGAAGTGGGGGCTTGTGCATCCGGCACGGGCGAAATACAGCCATCTAGGAATTGCCTATGGAAACCGAAGCACCTGTAGTCGTTTCAGATTCACCGTATGCGCCGAAAACCAATGGGGGAACCAGCCTGAGCACGGCTCATCGCTATAATGTGCTGGTAGTGGACGATGAGAATGGACCGCGACAGGCTATCCGAATCCTTCTGAAGGAGGACCACAACGTATTTACCGCGGATAGCGTAGCGGTAGCCCGCCAGATCGTCCACGACGAGCCCATCGACCTGGTCATCACCGATTTACGTATGCCCAATGAGTCCGGCATTGCGTTGGTCGAGTGGATCGACAGGAACTACGCGGATATCGAAGTCATCATCTTAACGGGATACGGCCAACTTGACACCGCAATGAAGGCAGTCGAATTTGGGGCATTCGCTTATCTTGAAAAACCCTTTGACAACAATGAGCTCATCACCCAGGTTCAGCGGGCCCTTGATGAACGTACTCGGGAACTTGAACGGAGACGCCTGGAAATGCTGGCCCTCGAAGCCAATCGCTTCGAGACATTGGGCCGGTTTGTTTCGGGCATGCTTCATGACCTGTCGACTCCTCTTTCCGTGATCAACAGCTATATTGAGCTGATCCAGAGCGACCCCGAGCGGAGAAACTTGGAGCGGAAACTCGAGGTAATGCAGACGCAGACGAAGCATTGCAGCGATGTAGTGCGATCGGCAATGAACTTCCTGCGCCACGAGAGCAGCCGCATGGTGGCATTGAGCATGAATGAAGTAATCCATGCGTGTCTGGGGGTCAGCATGCCGGTGCTGTTTCGGCAAGAGATCACAGTCGAACGGGACCTCGCCGAGGATCTACCGCCCTGTCGAGGTGACTTTGTGTTGGTACGTCAGGCCATTCTGAATCTAATAACCAATGCAGCACAGGCTATGGAGGGCCAAGAACTGCCCGCAGAGCTCCATATTACAACCTCCTATGAAGATGAACATATATGCGTCACCGTGCGGGATACCGGTCCGGGGATTCCCGATGAAATACGTGAGCGGGTCTTCGATACATTCTTCTCAACCAAGGGCAATAAAGGGACGGGACTCGGACTGGCCGCCGTCTTCCACATTATGAAACGGCACGGAGGCAGCGTCCAATTCGAAAGAGCGTCCGAAGGTCGCGGTGAACAAATCATCCTGTGTTTTCCCCTTGAAACATCGATAGTATAATTGCCTGATGCCAGGCTGGACATATGCATGGTACAATTGCCTGATGCCAGGCTGGACATATGCATGGTACAATTGAAGTAAGAGTACAAAATAATAACCAGCCTCCATCAGGCAAAGGCGGTGAAATATGATTGCATATTGCTGCGATGGTTGTGGCAAGGAGATGAAGAAAGGGGACCTACGCTACACGGTCCGGATCGATGTTCGGGCGGCCTATGATGAACTCGAAATCGGCTTATCGGACCTCGTACGAGACTATCGAGCCGAGATGCTTGCCCTTATCGAACGGCTTCGACATAAGGACCCCAAGGAAATCGAAGAGACCGTTTACAAGGGATTCCAGTTCGACTTGTGCCCCTCCTGTCAGCAGGCCTACATTCGCGATCCGTTGCGGTTCCATCCCGAGCAAGGCGGCGAGCCGGATACCGAGATTGACATTGATGGATTTTTGCGATCCTTGGGCATTCCACCAGATGAAAACGACGATCAAAGAAGTCGATAAAGGCTCAGTCATTCGCTTTTTGCTCAATCCGCAAAATACTTAGAAAGACTGCACCCATTCGTCCGGCCGTTTTAAGGCGCGCGGTTTTCCCAGAATCTCGCTTAAAATGATCCCGCGGCGAACCGCGTCCAAATCCCCGAGCACATCGATCCGAGGCCTTGTGGAATCAGCCGATGAACTCTGCTTGGCGGCTCGTTTCGTAACGCGCTCAACACCCGTTCGGCTTGGCATGGGCGTTGGGCCTTTTGCCTGAGAGCCAAGGCGCGCAGCGCCGCGTTGGGCCGCTCTTGACTGATATTGCTGCTGCCGAGTAGCCTGCCGTTGTTGCTGCGTCTGGACCTGTTGCTCTTTAGATTGTTGCGCCGGCTGTCGCTGGGCTTGCTGTCTGGGTTGGGCGACTTGTCTCTGCTTTTGTGTGGGTTGATGACGGGCCTTTTGCTGCTCTTCCCGCTTTTGCAGGGCCTCTTGGTGTTGGGAGGTGGGCGGCGGCTTTTTCGTGGCGCGCTTCGCCGATCCGCCCACCATGGCCTCGAACAGATCCTCGGATGATTGAGGCTCCTCCTTCCCAGAATCGAAATCAATACCTTCAGGACGACGCTTTTGAGTTTCGCGGGTTGTCCGTTGCTGCCGAGCTTTGGCAACGGGAATATCGTCACCGTAGAGCATTTTTCGGGTACGCTCGGGCATTTCTTCGCGACTCCCAAACGACTTGGAGTCCTCTTCTTCCCGTTTGCGACTCCTCACCTCGCTCAGTTTTGCCAATCCAGCAATACCCAGCATGATGAGGAACAGGATCAATCCGCCAAGTTCTTCCATATGGACCTCCCTGCAGTCAGGTCAAAGGCGCTATTTACTATGACCTCGGCGTACGCGGGCCACTCTCACCGTCATCTTCCTCACTATCGCCACGAGCAATGGCATCACGCATATCGGTATCGGCCGTGATGTTCTTCATGCGGTAGTAGTCCATAATACCAAGGTTACCGCTACGGAATGCTTCAGAGATGGCCTTGGGCACTTCGGCTTCGGCCTCGACCACTCGGGCTCGCATTTCGACCACTTGAGCCCGCATTTCTTGTTCACGGGCCCTTGCCATGGCGCGACGCTCTTCGGCCCGGGCTTGGGCGATTTGCTTGTCCGCTTCGGCTTGCGAGATTTGCAGTTGGGCGCCGATGTTCTCGCCTACATCAACATCCGCAATATCAATGGATAGAATCTCGAAGGCCGTTCCGGCGTCGAGTCCGCGTTGAAGGACGACTTTCGAAATCATGTCGGGATTCTCAAGCACCTTCTTATGCGACGAGGCCGAACCAATCGTGGTCACAATACCCTCACCTACGCGGGCGATAATGGTCTCTTCCGTCGCACCGCCGACCAGGGTGGGGATGTTCGTACGAACCGTCACGCGGGCCTTTGCGCGGAGCTGAATTCCATCCATCGCCACGGCGGCCACGGTGGACTGGCCTTTATTCGGATCGGGGCAATCGATAACCTTGGGATTCACCGACGTCTGGACGGCCTCAAGAATGTTGCGACCAGCCAAGTCGATGGCCGTAGCCTGCTGCCAAGTCAAGTTGATATTGGCTTTGCTGGCGGCGATCAGGGACTGAACCACTCGGATAACATTACCGCTGGCCAGGTAATGCGTCTCGAGTTCAGTCGTCGAAATGTTGAGTCCTGCTTTCACCGAGTTGATACGGCCGGCGACAATGACTGTTGGGTCCACCTTGCGAAGACGCATGGCCAACAGGCTCATAAATCCGACAGGGGCGCCGGACAACCAAGCCTGGATCCATAGTTTGAAAAACGCCAGAATTACGGCGAAGAAAAACAAGACCAGTACGAGGACTACTACTCCAAGAATCCCCAGCAATGCATTCATAGGTCAGCTCCTTTCCTACGTTTCCCTGGAAAGCCCTTCCGCATTCACCCTACTGATGTTCGTCGTGCTTTCGCTTTATTACAATATTCAGGATACAGAATCGCGCTTCCTGACGCAAATCAACCTAAAGGGTTGGCGCGCTTTCGGTCCTTGCCCGGTGCGGCAAGGGATTGGACAAATGCCACGGTGCCGCGAATATCTACAATCTGCGCATGAGCACCGGGTTCAAGAATGCCATTGGTGGAAACCGCGAACAAGGGCTGTTCATCTACAAGTATGATGCCCACGGGCGCAACCCTGCAGGCCACGGACACCCGTTCCCCAATATGTTCAACGATGTGTTTGGGGTCCGCCTGCTCGGCCGCTTCCCAAAGATCCCGATGTTGGTTGCGCAGCCGTTCCTGAATGACATCCAACGGATTCCGATTCGTACGGGTATGAAGACATGCCTCGCCAAAGTCGAGAGACACGCCCGTTCGACTGGCCGCGATGGTTGCCGCCAAGGCCCGCATGACATCGGCTCCCGCTAGATGCTGCGTTTCGATCGTGTCTAAAGGAGCCGAAACGCCGGCGGCCCGGGCCAAGAGTCGCGCCTCAACAAGGATTTGGGGGTCGGCGCCGTAAACGCGGGCTTTCATCAGCCGAAACAGCCCCACACCGCTCCGGGCACGCCCCAAAAGCCACCAGCGGAAACAACGACCGAAATACAGGATGTAGAACATTACCACAATCAGGGCGATGAGCACCCCTATGGAAGTTGTCATGGTTTGCTCCCGCATGGCGCGGCTATCCGGCGTCCGGCATTTCTTCGACAACGATCCGGCTGCCATGAACCTCGAGCACTCGAACACGGGCCCCCTTAGCGATCAAATCCCCGGAAGAGACAGCATCGTATCGCTTGCCGTCGATAAGAATGGTTCCCGCGGGACGGAGCGGCGTATAGGCCTCGGCCTCCTGGCCAACAAGGCTCGAATTGCTTTCCGCCGAAACCCAGCCCTTCGAGATGTCCTGCGTATCGGTGAGAATCATAGACCGACCCAACGGCGTATGGGGCAGCAGTTTGAGGCCAAAAATTACGCCGAATATGGCTCCCCCGGCTCCCCCCAGCACAATAAATATCGCCCAGTCCGGATAGGTAAACGCGCCATAGACGACTGCGCCAATCATGAAAATCGCGCCCGTGACTCCCACGATTCCACCCGGTACGATAAACTCGCCGATAACTAGAACCAAGCCGACGAGGTAGAACAACAAGATCCACCAGAACATGATTATTGATTCTCCTCGTCCGCGTTTTCTTTGGTGGACTCCAACAACGTGATGAGTTGCCCGCTCTCCACGGCAATGACTTGGATCACTTTGGATTTTTCCGAAGGATCTTTGGGGTCCTCCTCGTCGAGGTTGTCAAAGGTCGAAATAATGCCGTCGTTGCTTGGAAACAACGTCCGCGCCTGGGCCAACAATTTGTTATACCGACGAATATAGGGAACGCAGCTATAGTATCCCGCCCCCGCATGGTGCACCGTGGACATGTCGTTCTGTAAATGCTGCAACATCAGAATCAAAGTCTGCCGGATGGACATCAAGTCTCCTCCTTCACCGGTTCGACGACATAACGATTTCCTTCGACGGCCACCACTTCAATGGGCTCGCCTTGATCAATATATTCGGATCGACTGACTACTTGAATCGTTCGATCGCCGAACCGTCCTTTACCCGCCGGACGCAACACCGTCAGCGCTTCGCCGCGCAGACCAACAGCGCTTTCGTCTTCCTCCGTTTGAACGACATAGCCAAGTTCCTCGGATTGCGTATCCGTCAACGTCAACAAACCATAGGCCGGCGTATGGGGTAGTATCTTCCAGGTCGCATAGGAGACCACCATGAAAGAACCAAAGGCCACCACCATGGTAAGCAGGCCGTCCCTTAATCGGTCAAACTGCCATTGGTACTGGGGCCACTCAAAGCCCTCGAGAGTAAAGGTTAGATATAAACCCGCCGCCATACACAGAATGCCGGCCACCCCAACCACGCCAAAGCCGGGAATCACAAACAGCTCGACAGAAATAAGTATGAGCCCAAGCACGATAAGCACCACGTCGATCCATTCCGTCAGACCCAGCACATAGCGGGCGCCAAAGAACAGCGCAAACGCCAAGACACCAGCAATCCCCGGAAGGCCAAAGCCGGGAGTCCGGATCTCGATATAGATGCCGGCGATGCCAATCATGAAGATAATCCCCGAAACCATGGGATTGGTGAGGAATCGAAAAACTTGTTCGGCCCAAGTCATTTCGATATGGATTACTTGGGCGGGATGAAGCTCAAAAAGGTCCAGTACCTCTTCTTCGGATTCAACCAACCCACGAATCAGCCCATACATCTCGGCTTCATGGGCGGTCATGGTCAAGAGCTTGCCTTGGGCCAGAATCATCTGGGGTTCGGAGCCAATAAAAGCCGGCCCTTCCACGGTCGACACGGTATCTTCCTCCTCCTGCGATTCCAAATCCTCCTCGATCGCATCGATCAACGGGCGTAATGGATCTAGGGGGATAATGCTTTGCTCTTCGAGGGTATCCAGGGCCTCATGCAACGCGCTGCGCTGCTCTTCTCGTGTAAGCGTCTGCTCGGGCATCGCCGAAGGTACCGTGGGCGACCACACCTGGATCTCCCCATTGGCGTCACGGGCTGCGTACAATTCAATATCCGGATCGACCATCGCTTGCGCAATGGATATGTTGTGCCCCTTTACCCCGGCAATCGAGGCTATCTGACTGCGAAGAAAGGAGATCTCCTTTTCGCCGCCCGGCAGACTGCCTTGCGTGGTCATCGCTACCGGTAAGGCTCCGCCAATGCTGGTGGCGGGCGCCATTACAATGTCATCACAAGCCATACTGATGATGGCCCCGGCGGAAATCGCTCCTTTCCCACGCACATAGGCGATAGTCGGCACAGGGGAATCCATAATCGACTGGGTGATGTTGAGGGCCGAATCAACCAGGCCCCCATAGGTATCCACCACGAATACAATGGCGTCGGCATACGCAGCTTCTTCCACTGCTCGCTCAACTACTACAGCCAATCCATCATCTACCAAGCCGTCAATCGGGCAAAAAATCACCGTCTTCTCCGGCTCAGGTTCGGGCGCATCCGCAGAGACTCCTACGGCCATTGCCAGCACGGCTGCTATGGCAAGCAACCAGAAAAATGTTACACGTTTCATCTAAGTCACCTCATCTGTTCGAGGTACGCCGTTCCGTATATGAACACGCTTACCTACCAACGGTATTCTACGCGGTAACTGGCAAGTGGTCAATGCTGGAGCGATGCCTTGATTTTCAGAGTGTACCGGTTCTAGAATTTGGGGAATCATGGCTTTGACCACAAGGGGGGAGAAATGACAAGGCATCGGGTTGCTGTATTGGGATGTGGGCCGCGCGGAGATGATCATCTCCATGGATTCGCGGCCCATCCGGACCGGTTCGAGGTGGTCGGATTGTGCGACCGAGACGCCGATCGAATCGAGACACTTGCGGCGAAATACGCCATAAAGGCCACCTTTACGGACGCGGCGGAGATGTTCCGTGCTGTGGAGCCGGAGGTGTTTTGTTTCGCCACCATGCCCGACTTGCGTTGGCCTCTTATCGAGTTGGCCCTCGAACATGGCGTCCAAGCGATTGCCTTCGAGAAACCCATGGCCCTAACTTTAAAGGAGGCGCGGCGGATTCGCGATGCCTGCATCCAAGCAAAGGTAAAGGCCGTGGTGTCCCATCAGCAAAAATACGGGGCCCATTATCAGGCCGTCAAGGATATCGTCGATGGCGGCCGAATTGGCGACGTCCACACCATACAGGCTACCTCTCAAGCCTGGCTCATGCAATTGGGTACGCATATGATCGACTATGCCCTGTGGCTGAACGGACGGTCGCTGGGCGAATGGGTTATCGGACAGGTCCATGGGAAAGGCCACCTGACTGACAGCCACCCCTCGCCGGATTACGCTTGTGGGCGCGTCGCCTTTGCCAACGGCGTGTGCGGCGTCTTCGAATTTGGCCATTTGTCGCCTTCCTTCTTGCCCAAGGACATGTTCTGGGTGGATGACACCCTTACGGCTTATGGGACACACGGCTATGCCCGGGTGATTGTCGGCGGAGGGTGGCAGGCATACACCAAAGACAGCAACGGAACCGTTCTCACCGGGGAAGGCATGTTCGATCCAAAGGAGGAGCAGCCGATCTATATGCGGGACCTGGCCGACTGGCTTGATGGACTGATTGACACCCATCCATGCGACATCGAGATAAGCTACCACGGATTCGAGTTGGCCATGGGTCTATGCTGGAGCGCGTTGCAGCAGCGAGCGTTAAGAGTTCCCTTCGATGCATTGCCCGAAGAGCCGCTTTTCGAACAATTGGCCCGCGAGCTTCCCTAAACGGAGTTCTGAAAGCTGTTCATGGAATTACACTCGTAGGACAATCTACCGAAATCCGAGCGCCAGCGGAAATCCTACTGCAACGATAAGGCTCCACACCGTGTATGTCGGGATATATCCTGCAATCCACGCATCGAGACGCTCGATGGGGCGGTTTTTCCATGTAAACTGAAGGTAAAGATACAAAATCCCGGCGAGATGACAGAAAACCAAGAGGTTAACGCCGAGTACAGCCAATCGGTTTGGCGTGAAGCCGTACGAGGTCAACCGGAATAAGATGGCCGCAAGGGCGACCATATCAACCAACAACGTGACCGAAACAAGGCCGATGTTCATCATGTCTGCAATACCTACTCCCCTATTCGGATTCCGCTCGGTAATCGAAAACACGCTCAGTCCGAGCACCAAAAACAGCAGTACATTGAACGAGATTAGGAAGTCTCGATCCGTGAACGGGCTTTTTCGATTCACAACCATAGCGACCATATACGCTATAACCGTCAACAGAAACAAGGGAGTAAACATCCTCGCCAACAAAGGGGCGATCTTGAACCGGTACCGTGCTACCCGCTCAATAAGCAGCGTTGCGACGATCGGAGAGGCGGTTGCCCCATAAACAACCACGTTGCGTTCGTACCACCAGACAATGTCCAGCTCAATTAGCAAGAAAAGCTGATATGTTACGAGATAAAGCACCACGCCTCCGATCAGAATTACCGTTGTATAGATAAGTAATTCGCCATTGAATCGAACATAGTCCATACGCCAGGAAATGCTCTTCCAGGTTCCACCCATAAACGTAATCCCCAATAGCGACCACAGGAGGAAAGGCATATGAACGGCAGAAAGCAATATGGTCTGAGAGTCGGACATATCTGGTAGAAGATTCAGAAACAGCACAGCTCCAGCAAAGATCGCCAGGATACCCCCAACGGCTTTCGCTCGCATTCGCCTTTGGACGCAAAAGCTGATGATTAACGCGCCCAAGATGATGCTTGCCAAGTTTCGTTCATAGAAACGCTCTTCATCCATCGTGGCAAAGAAATGTGGCAGCTTCATCAATGTGCCGGCAACAAAAGACAACCCTATGGCCAACCCAATATCCCAGGCTTGCCAACTGATAGCAGCTGGCGGGGTGGGCGTGTTGCGCTCTGCGTTAAAAAATAGCCGCTCATGCCACACTTGCAGCGCCATTGAATCGGGTCTTGCGGCGAATGCGTCTGGAAAGTCTCTGGTAAATGCTTCTGGATTTCCGCGATAAAGCTGCTCAAGCGCATGGGGCGACTCAACCGACTCAATAATCCGGTCACTCATACCCTACGCTCCCCCTATCGAACTGATCGTTCGGAAAATTCAGCCATCGCATAAAACGCTCGAATCATTATATCATCAGAATGCATGAAATAACACAAGTCGGCATCGGCTCTCCGGCGTAGGTATGGATAGTCACTCAGCGGCGAAACAATTCGCCCAGGGGGATAATGGGATCTTCGAGGTTGAGCAGATCGAGCTCATCGATGAGTTGGCCCAGAACGTGGGTCAGGGCTTCCGAAGTGGTGAATCCCCGGCCGTCGTCGCGTTTTAGAGTCATTTCAAGGGAATCCACTTGACGTTCGCGGGTTTCGCGACGGAGCAACTGGGTGGTGACTTTGAGGGCAAAATCCTCCATGAGGCCCTGTTCTACTACCCAGCGTTTTTGCGGCAGAAGTTGCGGACCTTTGAACCGGTCGGCGCTGTCCATCACGC